>JASFMO010000013.1:0-20530 GCA_050117535.1 Gemmatimonadales bacterium
CGGTGGGCGCCTCGGCGAAGAGCCGACGGTCGCGACGGTTCTCTGTGATACGGGCCTGAAGTACTAGTGCCCGCTAGCGGGCTTGTCCGGGGGCGGAGTCCGTGACGCGCGTCTTGATCTCGATGGAATCGAACCAACTGAGCGCACTACCCCCGGTGTTGTCGGTATCGACCATCACGGCAACGGCGGTGACCGTTTCAGGGTCCTCGCCGAACGCCTCGCGGTAGTCCTGTACGAATTCGCGTTCCTCACGGATCCACTGACCGATGCGCTCGTTCCCGTGCTGTACGACCACAGTCCCGACGTTCGAGAAGTACGGGTTTGGATAGGCGGCACCCACCGGTTCGGTGCTCGACCATACGTAGCAGATAGCACGGGCCTGACGGCTGAACGGTTCGGCATTGAAGATGACGAACAGGCGCGCCGCGTAGTCGTCCCCCCTTTTCTCGCGTTCGCGTGCTTTGTTCACCAGGGGCCGCTCGACCTTCCAGCGCCACGAGACCCGGTCGCCGTCGCCAGGCGCGATACCGATCTCGTGCCAAAGGGCCGAGGCGGAGTTCTCACTGAAGGCCTTCAGAACGCTGGTGCCGGCTTCGTCCACGACAGTGAATCGGTTCACTCGCGATGCCAGGCGGACGTCCTCCCAATGCTGTGCCCAGTCCTCTGAGTAGTCGGCGCGGATCGTGACCATCCGATCTTGAGCGGCCGCGTCGGCGCTGTGCCAGCCGAGGAGGCTCGCCGCTAGAATCAACGCAGGAAGATGAGAGTAACGATTCATACCGTAGGAACCATAGGATCGAGACCGCGGTTCCGTCGTGTGCTCCAAGGAAGATCTTTTGGTCGACCTCCACCCCGAACGCTGGACGGCTCTAGCCGAACTCGAGGAACTCGATCGGCGCTCCATCGTGGACGATGAAGGCGACCCGCACGCCCTCGGAAGGGGAGTTTGGGGGGATCAAGACTTGCTGGCCGACGAGCGCGGCATCTAGGTCGTCGACCTCGAATGCGACGTGGGGGACCGTCTTCACCAGCTCGGGAAGCGAGCAGTCCGGATCGAACCTCATCCACTCAATTCCGAACGGACTTGTTTCATAGCCGGAGACGTAGGTCTTGAATTTCTCGAGGTAGGTCTCATCGGATCGGCGTTTTTTGGTCGGTATGCCCAGGTGGTGGTACTTGAGCTGCATGCGATCCTCGCTCTGGTAGTGGTCGACGATCGTTCCGACGGTCGGTTTCTTCCGATAGTCACAGTCGATGATCGATATGCGAGATTTCTTCTACACTCGATAGTCGATATTCGATGTTCGATATTCGATGTTCGATATTCGATGTTCACTACGCAGCCTGTGTAGAGCGACTGTGAGTGACCGGAAGCAAGACGCTCGCCTGCGACCGTTTCACCGCGGTTGAAATAGTTCGGTTCGCGCCTCATACTTGCGAGCGGAGAGCCCGATCAGTCGGATGAATAGTCGCTTGAGGCCGCGGCCGACGGCTCCAGCCACACTGTTGTCGACATCTGAATCCTGCCCGCCTACCTCGCCTTGAAGCCAGTGTTGCAGCTCGTCCAGGTCACCCAGCGACAGCACCTCGACTTCGAGGCGGGCATCGTAGTAGTAGTTGCCGCTGTTGGGTTCGGGGCCCGGTAGCGGCGAGAGGTAGACGCGCTCGAGTGCTTGGGCGGCGGCGGCAAGGGTTGCAAACCATTCATCGTGCTCGGGGTCCCACGAACGCGCCAGGTTGAACTCGCCGGAGAGGGGTTCTTGGAATAGGATGAGCGACCAAGTGGACTGGGCCACCAGCCCGTCGGCCAGGAGCCGATCGTGCCACAACTCCAACTGGAAATAGAAGCGGAGCGGCAACCCCGATAGCAAGGGGCGGATGAGCGCGGAGTCGGATAATAAGGCGACGGGTTGCACCGTCGCACGCCAACCGTTCTCGACGTTACCGGGTGATAGGGACAGATGAGGCTGTTGAGCCGCGACCGGAGTGGCCGCGGCCGAGATCGCGGCCAGCATGGCCGCGATCAGAACCTGGCAGCGAGCCGCACGACGAAGTTGAATCCGCCCGATCCGACCAATGGGTAAGCGAAATAGAAGCCCAGGCCGCCGAGGTCCAAGCCGGCGCCGAGATCCGCCTGCCAGTTGCTGCTCTTCGTGAGGTAATCCCAGTAATCCTCTTCTGTGTCCCAAGCCGCGCCCGCGTCGTAAAAGAGAACGATTGTCGGGTCGAAATCGATGCTGAAGATATCGCCGCGGATGGCCTCGGGATCGTACGTCTGATCCCAGCGCCAGCGGAAGTCGAGCCCAGTCCTATATTCGGCTTGGAATAGCGCGAAGCGCTGGCAGCCGTAGCCGGGCACTTCGCCAACGGCTCCTGAGCTGCGAACACCGCAGTCAAACGCCTGCATCGAATAACCTGGCAACGAGCCTGTACCGCCGATCACGTGTTCGCGCTGTGCCGGTGTGAGCTCGTCACCGAGCCGGCCGCCGCCAATAACCCGCAGCCCTACGGACGAGCTACGACTGACCCTCAGGTAGCGGCGCACGTCGAGAAGGAGATGCGTGAAGTCCGGCGTCTCTCCGCTGAGGTTTCCACCGATAGCGCGTTCTAGGGTGGCCACACCGTACCAACCGGACCAGGGCCGGTCGGGGTCGTTGCGGGAGTCAACGCCCAACCTGAACCGCAGGCTTTGAAGATCGCCGGGGTCGGCGGCGGCGTTTGGGCGAAGCTCGTCGTTCTTGTTGAAGAAGATGGTCCAGACGTTGCGGGTCGAAACGCTGTCGTGCTTCTCGTCGCGGAACTCGACCGACCCGAAGAGACTCTTGGCCTCCCAGCCCAGACTGGCGTACCAGCCCTCGCGCCTGTAGTAGTCGCGATAGTCGCGGCGGAAGAAGAACAGCGCCAGCGAGTTCTCCAGGTTGGTCAGCTGCCAATCCTCAATTGGGTTGATCACCGACTGGATGCCCCCCTCGAGCCAGACGGCGCGATGGCCAAATAGCCACTGTTTCCCCCGCACCTGCCAACCCAGATCACCCTCTTGGGGCTCGAAGCCGGCGACGGTACGCCAGATGAGGAATGCCTCGAAGCGGAAAGGATTGCTGCCCCCGGTGGTGATGCGTGGTCCGACGACGATGGGCAGAGCCTCGACGCGGTTGTAGGCGCGAGCCGAGACAAAGATCTCGCTGTCTCCCAGCTTCCAGCTCGGCAACTCGATGCGTTTTCGGGTCAGTTGGGGGGAGCTTGGGGCTGCTCCCGAGCCGAGGTACTCGATCCCTTCACCCGTTCGCCGGTACCGGAAGACGGCGGTGTAGGTGGTTATCACTCCGGCCACATTTCCCCGATCGGAGCCTATGACGATGCCGCCGACGACAATCAGATCCCCGCGGACGCTCGAGCCCTCGACGAGAGTGACGTCGCCGTTCAATACGACGAGACTGCCATCGACCGTGCCGGCCAACGCGACGGGTCCGCCCAGGATCGCGATGTCACCGTCGACAGTGCTACCATCCGGGATCCGGGTGCGGCCGGAGAATCGAATGGTGCTTGGACTGTTGTAGAAGGCGACGAGCTGGTCGGCCACTTTGTCCGGAAGTTCCTGTCCGGGCGGCAGCGGCTGGCGTACGCCTACGGCGACGGTATCCTGAGCGGCGAGCGGCCTATTCGCCGCGAGGACGAGGGCGAGGGCGACTGCGGTTTTAAACACGCCATTCATACGGATCCTCCAGGCAGGCAAACTGTGCTAATGGCCTGCATAGAGCAAACCCGATGCCGGGACAGATCCAGGAAAACCCAACGCCGGTGCGCTTCTGTATATGTGGGCGGAGAACGAGTCGTGTCAATTGGAAACACCATGCGTGCACCAGACGCACGCTTCCGTCAGCCCTCCGGCTAGGCCTCGGCCTCGTCTGGTCTCTGCACTCCGAGACGTTTCATCCGGCGATAAAGGTTGGGGCGATCGGTGCTCAGTCTGCGCGCCGCCTCGGCTATGTTTCCGGCGGAGCTGTCTAGGGCGCCTTTGATGAGCTGCCGCTCGTAGCTCTCGAGTAGCTCGGAGAGAGACCCGCCCTCGGGCGTCGAGACGGAAGCCCCGAGCTTGAGTCGAGGCAGCACGGACCCGATATCGTCGGCGTCTACGGCGCGATCGGGGTAGAGGATCATCAGGCGCTCGATGGCGTTGCCGAGTTCCCGGACGTTGCCCGGCCAGTCATAGGCGCGTAGCGCGTTGACGGCGGACTCGGTGAGGTGAGGCGGACGCAGCCCGTGTCGTGATCGATAGAGCCCGATGAAATGGGCGACGAGGAGCGGGATGTCGTCCTTTCGCTGCCGAAGCGGCGGGATGCGGATCGGCATGACGTGCAGTCGGAAGAAGAGGTCTTCGCGAAAGCGGCCTTCTTCGACTTCGGCTTGCAGGTCATGGTTGGTAGCGGCGACGACGCGGACATCGACGGGGATCAGCTCGCTTCCACCGACGCGCTCGATCTCGCCGGCTTCGATGGCCCGCAGCAGTTTCGCCTGCGCCTCCGGGCTGAGGTCGCCGACCTCGTCGAGGAACAGGGTCCCGCCGCTGGCGAGCTCGAACTTGCCCCGGCGTTGCTTCGTGGCGCCGGTGAAGGAGCCCTTCTCGTGTCCGAACATCTCGCTCTCGATGAGGTCACGAGGAATCGCCGCGCAGTTGATTCGGACGAACGGGCCTCGGCTGCGCTGCGATAGCCCGTGTATCGCCACCGCGACGAGTTCCTTGCCGGTGCCGCTCTCGCCGGTGATGAGCACTCTGGCGTCTGTGGAGGCGACGCGGCGAATCAGAGCCCGCACTTCCTCCATCACGTCGCTCTTGCCGACCAGCTCTTGCCCCGGTATCAGCTCCTGGCGCAGCGCGCGATTGAGGTCGCGCTGGCGCTGCAACTCGAGCGCCGACTGTAGAGTGATGAGGATCGCCTCCGGCGTGAGCGGCTTCTCGAGGAACTGGAAGGCGCCGAGCCGGGTGGCCTTGACCGCGTCGCCGAGCGTGGCTTGCCCGCTCATCATGACCACGGGCACCTCGGGCCATTCGGCGGTCATCCGCTCGAGCGCTTCGAGGCCGCTGATGCCCGGCAAGGCGAGATCGAGTAGCACGGCGTCGGGTTCTTGGGCGGCCATCTTCTGCAAGCCTGCTTCGCCAGTCTCGGCCTCGATGGTCGCGTAGCCTTCGGCACTCAACAAGCTCGCCACCATGCGGCGAATGTTGCCTTCGTCGTCAACGATGAGGATTCGAGTCATCGTCTCATCTCGTTCAGGGGCCGCTTAGAGCGACCCGGCGAAATAGAGCTCGAACCATACGTCCTTGGCTTTCGGAAAGACGAAATCGGTTCGCAAAACCCCCCAAAGGAAGCTGGCGCCGACGCCGAATGACCAGAGCGGCTCGCTGCCAGGCCAATCCTCCGTCAAACCCGCCCAGCCAACGTCGCCGAACAGCACGGGCGTTATCGCTTTGCGGCGGGGGCTCAACTCGAGCCGTCCCGTCCAATAGGAGTCGCCACGTTGGGTACCGTAAGTGAATCCACGCACGGTGGCGAGCCCGCCGATACCACGCAATCGCTGGAAAGGGGCATCGCCAGCCGTCCAGCCGCCGCGCGTCTCGAATGCGACAGCGGCGATATTCCCGAAGTCGATGCGCCCCTCGAGGGCGACGCGCGGCTGCACATAGTCGAGCGAATCGGTGTCCGTGCCGCCTTCGAGACCCAAGGTCAGCTCGGCACGGTTGGTCGGGCGCGTCCAGTCGCCCAAGAAGAACTTCGTGGCGAGATCGCCGCGCAGGAATCCGCCCTCGCTGACCGGCGGATTGGGCGGAAAGACCGAGTCTTCCCAGATGCCCGGGATGGCGACCTGCGTATTGCGTTCCACCGAGCTGTGGTATTCCCAGCCGGCCCCGACGCGACCGTTCATGCGTCCCCAGCGTTTGCCGAAGGTCAGGGCCGCGCCGCTGGCCCGGTAGTAGTCGGCGTCATCGCGCCCCAAGAAGAAGGCGCGGAGGGCGGCGCTCCCGTTGGCGCGCTTCTGGTCGGTGAGCGTGGTACCGCCGAGGTGCAGCTCGCTGTAGCCGGCCAAGTCGAAGCGCTTGCGCGGCGCGTCGTAGCGTATGTCCAGCTTACCCTTGAGACCGAGGTCGGCCACGCCGAAGCCGATGCCGCCGCCGACCGACCAGAACGGTCGGCGTGGCAGGTCGTAGCGGGCCGAGAGACCGATCCCGAGCGCTTCCACCCGGTTGTAGCGGATCATCTCGGGCAGACGGTCGTATTGGAACGAGAACATCCGGCGGCCGACGATATCGGGGGCGAGTTCTTGCGCGCGCCGCTCGAGCTCCTCCGCTGACGGCAGGGTCAGCTCGGATGCCGGCTGTTCGAGAGGCCGGTCCCATTCGTCGTAGGCCAGCAGCGTGTCGTCGGGGGGGCGGATGATCTCCCAACCGCCATAGGCGGGGCCGGCCCGGACCTGGGTCGACTCGCGTCGGGGGTAGGCATCGGGGCCTCTGGCAGAATCGGGGACCTCGGCCGTCTCCACTTCGCGACGTTCACCAAGCCAGAGCGTCGCGCCTTCGTCGTAGGTACTGCTCTCATCCTCGCCGGCCCGGGTCGAGTCGGGCGAAACCCACGCGATGGGCGCCCCTGTATTGATCTCGTAGCGATCGAACTCGTTACGGAAGACGACAGGTATCGCGAGATTGCCGATGAAGGGGATGCGCACCATGAGCTCGACTTCCTGACGATGGGGAAGCCAGTAGCGTCGCTCCCAGAGTCCCTGCTGCATGGTGGCGGTGACCGAGAGGATACGGTTGGCCCATTCGGCTTCGCCCTCGTCGTCCGCATCCCAGAGCGGCTTGCCGACGAAGCGGATCTGCATGGCGCCGACGTCGCCGGTGGCGCCATCGACCCAGAGCGATCCGACGACTAATGCCTCGTCGCCGCGGGTTGGCGTGACCTTGACTTCCACCAACGCGACCTCACGATCGGCGATATATAAGGTCACCGTGTCGCCAATCTGGTAGGTGTAGAACCGCTCGGCACCGGGCGCGAAGGGATGAACGGCGGCGCGGTTCGGGATGTCGATGCCACCGAGCAGCCGCAGGCTGTCGCCGGGCGTTGTGGGTACGAACCAGGGACGGCTGAAGTCGAGGCCGGCCTCGACCTCGCGCCCAAAGGAAGTGACGTAGCGTTGCCCGAGCATTTTCACCTGCAGACCGGCGTCTTGCTGCCAGGCGACGCCCGAGGCTAGCTCGCTGGCCACGATCAGCTTCGGCGGGGCGAGGCGGTCGGTGATGAAGCCGACGCTGACCAGCGTGTTCTGCCTCGACCTGTAGTCCATGAGCGTCGTGTCGGGACTCGCGTGGCGTCGCCGGGCAAGGTCGACGATCTCTTGACCTGACAGCGCGGCTGACAGGGGACCGATCGCCAGCAGAAGTGCGGCGATCGTGACGAGCGGACGGCGCAGAGCGGCCATCGCTCTGCGGCGGTCGAGTTTAGGGTCGAATTGAACTGAGTGCATCCGTAGCCCAGTCGTTGAGACTCACGAGGGAGTCGTTGCTTCGAGCGAGGCCGTAGGCCTCGAGGCGGCTTGCCCAGTCCGGGTTCGTGCCGTCGGCGAGCCAGTCGTCGATCCACTCATTCTCGCGAATTGAAGCGAGTACGGCGACCAGGTCATCGACGGAAAGCCGCTTGCGGTGACGCAGATCTCCGAGCGCCCTTTCGAGTGAACCGCCCCGGTCCTGAAACCCGAGGTCGAGTAACAGAGCGGCCAGGGCACCGCCGTCGTATATGTAGTGGTAGCTGTCTTCGTTCCAGAAGTCGTCTTCGGCGTCGACCAAGGACGCCGTCCCGTAGAGCGGGCTATTGCGGTAGCGCGCCCAGCGATAGTCGATCTCGTCGAGAAAGGCCTGCGCGTCGATGAGGCCGCCTACCAAAAGGGTCTTGAGTGCCATGTAGTCGGTGAATCCCTCGCTGAACCAGGAGGGCGGCTCGGAGTCGAACGCGAAGCCGGTCGGTATGTACCAGTGCATCAGCTCGTGCGCTGTCGTGTAGGTCCAGCTCTCGAATTCCGCATTCGATCGCGCCGAGCCGCCGGCGCAGGTTATACCCGCACGCCCGATGACCTGTCCCCCGGTGCTCCAGCCAGAGACGGTCTTAGGGACGCGCCCGACGCCCAACAGGTAATCGCCCCGAGCCCAGCCGTCCCCGGCGATGCGGTGCAGGGTTCCCGCGATCCGACTGACCGCATCGAAAATCCGATCGTCGTCGATGGGCCAGCGGCCATAGACAGCGGTGACCAATGAGCGTGGGCCCAGGTTGAGCTGCTGCTGGCGGAGCGGGCCGAGGAGGAATACCGCATCGACGATGTCTGCGACGTCATACCCGGTGCCCACGCGAGGCTCGATGCTGGCGACACGCCAATTGCGGGGCAGCCCATTCAGGGACACCCTCGCCGGGTGGGGTCCGGCGCGCGGCGGCCCGAACCAGACTCGGGGTACGAGGTCGCGAGCCAGCAAGTGACCACCGTCCGCGGCGATCTGCGAGGCGCGATGGTAGAGGCGCGAATCGTCGGGCGCGTCGAGAGCGAAGCTGTACTCGATCGTAACACGGCCGGCGGTGCCGGCGTGGATGACGAAGTGCCCGGCTCCCAAGCCGTCGGGCGCCTCCTCGGCCTCGAGGGGACCGTTCGGCCCGCGAGCCGCCAGTGAAGTCAGGCGCGTTGCAAGGCCCGGGTAGCCCTCGAAGTCCACACGAAACAGGAGGTTTAGCTCGGTCGGTCGGGGCGCCTCCAGTTCGATGAGGCCGGCGACGCCGGGCTTCGTAGCGTCAACCGTGAGACGCACCTCCGGGATCGGCTCGGCCGGACGCCGCGCCACCGTCTCCGTCGGCGCTCGATCGACGTCGGCCGCAGGCGGAGCGGCCTCGGGAGGCTCGCTTCGCTCGTCGGGCGCGGCGCAACCGAGCGCGGCGGCGGCCAGAAGCGGGATGAGGTGGCGCGATATCACACCGTCTCCGGGCGATTCACCGGCAGGCGCACGACGAAGCATGCGCCGCTCTCGCGGGCCAGCAACTCGACGCTGCCTCCGTGTGCTTGGACGGTCTGTCGGACCAGCGCCAAGCCAAGCCCTGTGCCGCGCTTCTTCGTCGTGAAGTCGGGGAACCAGATTCGTTCGCGATGTTCTGTCGGCACCCCGGGCCCGTTGTCGGCGATGACAGCCTGAACGAATCCATCGCGCTGTGTGATCGTCACCTCGATGCGGGGGTCGGGCCGGTCTCCCAGCGCTTCGACGGCGTTGCCCAGCAAATTCCTAAAGGCGCGCATTAGAGCTTCGAGGTGACCGTGTACCAGCGGCACGGCGTCCGGCGCGTTTAGAGTGCCGGTAACGGATTCGGGCAAGTCGCTGGCCAGCAACTGACGCAGCAATTCGCTGAGATCGATTTGACTGGTCGGTCCCTCCGGCAGGCGCCCGAGTTGGGCGAAGCTGCGCGCCATCTCGTCGAGCCTCTGGGCTTCGTGCTCGATCACGCCGAGCGGCTCCTCGAGAGTTCCCGGCTGACCCCGGGCGGCGTGGAGACGAGCCTGGCGTGTCGCGAGGATGAGCGGTGTGAGCGGGTTCTTGATCTCATGGGCAACGCGTCTCGCCATCTCGGTGAGGCCCTTCAGTCGCTCGGCCTCTAAGGCTTGGCGACGTCCTTCCGCCAGCCTGGCGGCCATGTTACGGAACGCATCCCGCAGGGCCGAGAATTCGGGCGGCCCATGCTGGTGGGCCGGACTCGGAGCCGGCAGTGGCTCTTCGCGTGACAATCTCCCGGCCCAATCGACGACCTCGTTGACGGGACGGCTCAATTGGCGGGCCAGCTGCCGGGCTGTGAGCAGCGCCGCCATCCCGAGCGAGAGTCCGAGCACCAGCGCGACCCAGGGCAGGGCTCGGGTTAGACGACCCGCGATCAGGTCCCAGCGCCTCGCCAGGTTCACCGAGCGGGACAGCTCGCGCTCATGCTCCGCGGCCGCGGAGCGAACGAGCGAGTCGGGCTCCGTCGCGTCGACCGCGTTCAGCAGAGTCCGGCCGGTCTCACCGACGCCCTGCCACGCGCCGCCGGCACCGGCCAGTTCCACGTAGCTCCGTAGCCCCCAGGTGGCCAGCCCGACGAGTGCGACCGACGGGACGGCCGATAGGAGGAAGAGGGCTATGAAGAGCCGGGTCGCGAACGGTAGCCGGCGGTGTCGCATTGTTCCCTACGAGGGGTCTCCGGGTGCGGATTCATGCGAAAAGTGTCTCATAGGCCCGAGTCGCCGCTCGCTCGAAGTCTCCTGAGGTGTCGATCTGAACCAGCAATTCGGCTTCCTCGGCGGCCGGCGGTTCGTACGCCGCCCGTTGGTCGTCGAGCAACTCGATGCGCCCATCGGTGATGTATCGGCCAGGCTTCGAGAGCCGGCTTTTGAGCAGCGCTTCTGGCGCCTTGCATTCGAGAATTCCGAACAAGGCCTCTCGCTCGGCGGCTACGGCGCGGGCCAGGCTCCGGTACGCCGTCTTGGACCAGGAGGCGTCGAGGATGATCGAGTTCCCGCGTGCCAGTTCGCCGCGGGCCTCGGTGATCAGGGTTCGGTAGGTGCGCTCGGACCAGTCGGGCGAGTAGATGCCAGTGCCAAAGGGCACGCGATGCTCCTCCTCGGGGTCGAGCCCGGCCAGTTGCTTCCTGGTGACATCGCTATGCACGACGCGAACCCTAGCCAAGCGGGCGAGCTCGAGCGCTTGGCGCGTTTTACCGCTTCCCATCAAGCCGCAGACGAGGATCAGGCGCGGGCGCAGGTGACGGGCACAGTCGAGCGATTGTTCGAAGAACCTTCGCGCTTCATCGGTTGCTGCCGCTTTCTCCGCATCGCTTGGCCCGGTCTGATCGATCACGAACGATCGGACTTTGCCACGCACGTAGGCGCGGTACGACTCGTAGAAGCGCAGCAGGGCCTGGCTCCGCTCATCGCTCGAGGCCTCGTAGTAGGCGGCGAGGAACGCATCGGCCAGATCGTCGCGGCCGCGATTCCGCAGGTCCATCGACAGGAACGCAATGTCGGAGACGGTGTCCGAGTAGCGGAATCTGTCGTTGAACTCTATGCAGTCGAGGACCTGCGCCGAGCCCGTATCCGGGTCGATGAAGATGTCGTCGGTCTGCAGGTCGCCGTGACAGTCGCGAATCCAACCATCGACGACCCGTTGCTGGAACAGGTCGGAGTAGACGCGCATGAAGCGCTCGATCTCGTCCTTGCAGGTCTGCCAAGTGTGGCGCGAGAGCGTGCGGCCGATGAACGATTCGGTCTGTTCGAAATTCTCGTCCCAGTTGTGCCGGATTGTTGCCAGCGACCCGAACTCGGCGATCTGTGTCGAAGTCGCGGCGCGAGAGTGAAAGTCGGCGACGAGCCGACCTAGGTCGCGCATCATGCCTTTGGTCGCCCTGTCGGACTCGATGAGTTTCGAGAGTCGCCGTTCATCGGGCAGGCGCCGCATCACGACCGCCACTTCCTCGACCATCGCCGGCGCGCTAAAGCTGAGACTTCCGTCGCCGTCGCGGTGGACAGCCACCAGGTCGATATAGACTTCGGGAGCGACCCGCCGATTCAGTTCGAGCTCGGCCATCGCCGCGGCACGTCGCTTGTCGAGGGTCGAAAAATCGAGGAAGCCCAGGTTGACCGGTTTCTTCACCTTGTAGACGTAGTCGCCGGCGAAGAAAAGATGGGAGACATGAGTCTGGGCGTGCTCGACCCGGTCGACAGCGTGATCATAGTTTCGCGGATCGAGGAAGAAGTCGATGATGTCGCTCGGTGTCGCGCTGTGGCTCACAGCCGTCCTTCCTCCCGGTCGGTCTCGAAGCTCTCGAGTCGCTGAAGCAGGCGCTGTCGGATGTCGGCCGCCGGCAATTGCGCGCCTGTGGGCACGCCGCCCCGCATCTGTAGCGCCAGCAGCGGCTCGAGGTCGGAGCCGCAGTCGGGGCAGCTATCGGGCCATTCGTCGGTCAGGTGGAGCGGTACGATGTCATCCCCGGTACAACCGACGCAGCGCAAAACCTGCTTGGCGCCGGACCACTTGCCGCGCTTCGCCACGGGCTCACCGTCGATCTCTACGATGTCCATGCTGAAATCGACGATCGGAGCCGCGCTGATCCAGCCACCGACGCCATAGCCATCGACGACAGGGTTCAGGTCGCGGATCGCGTCCTCATCCAGTCCGCCGCTGACGAACAGCCCGATGTCGGCGTGGCCGCGCATGTCGAGCTCCCAGCGGACCTCGTTCAAGATCTCGAGGAAATCTCCACGCCGACTGCTTGGCGTATCGAGGCGCAGAGCGGAGAGGCGCGAGCCCAGGGCATCGGCAATCTCGATGGCGGCGAACTTTTCGTCGTGGAATGTGTCGATCAGGGCGATGCGGGGAACGTGTTCGTCGATGATCTCGTCGAACGCGCGAGTCGCACGCACCGTGTCGCCCATGATCAGGATGAGCGCGTGCGGCATGGTGCCGACCGGCTCGGTCCCCAGCAATTCGGCGCTGGCGACCACGGCGACGCCGTCGCAGCCGCCGATGAACGCCGCCCGCTCGATCATCGGACCAATGGCCGGATGCATGCGGCGCGCACCGAAGCTCACCAGCTTGCGGTCCGGGCCCGCCGCTTTTCGGCAGCGGGCCGCGCGGGTGGCGATGCCGGACGCTTGGCAGATGAGGCCGAGGGCGGCGGTCTCGTGGACGCCGAACTCTCTGTAGCTTCCCTCGATCTCGAATACCGGTTCGTTGGGACGGAAGATCGCGCCTTCTTCCATGCCGCGAACCTTGACGTCCACTCCCTCCAGCAGGTGTACAACCTCGGCCAGTCCGGCAAAAACCGCCCAGTCCCAGTCGCTGGGAAGAGACTTGGCAACGAACTCGGCGCGCACGTACGCGTCCACGCCTTTCGAGTCGAGGATGGCGGCCGTTCGCTGGAAGTAGACGTCAGCCACTGCACCGATTTTGATCTGCTCGGGAGTGGCGATGAAGAAACCTTCCACCGGCTCAGCTCTTCTTATCCGTCTTCGCGAAAAACGAACTGTATTTGTGATCCAGCTTTCGACTACCGCACTTCGGGCACTTGGGCCGTTTCTTCTCGTGTTCCTCGATGTGCATACGGAGGCTGAATGAGTGTCCGCACTCGCGGCAACGGTACTCGTAGAGAGGCATAGCCTACCCCCCGTTCGCCTTGCTGTGGAAGTCTGATCTTCTGTCGTTACTGGTCTTTTTGATCCAGAGGATATAGTAACACGCGTACCGCTGGCGCGGGAGGGAACTCCGGAGGTATCGGGCTTGGAAGCGGGCGAGTCCGGGCCAAACCCGTTCGTGCCGGCGGTGACGGGGGATGTTAACTTAATATGACAACCACCATGCGGAAGCCAATGCATCTGCGTCACGAGCCTGGCCGGTGGAGGACCGTCGAGCATACAGCCGATCTCGCGATTGAGATCGAGGCGGATACGCTGGAGCGGCTGCTCGAGACGGGCGCGCACGCTCTGGCCGGTGTCCTGGTGGGCTCGGAGCACGGCGGCGGTGTGACGAAAGCTAGTCGGGCCCTGACTTGGCGTGACCTGGCCCTCGAGGCGCCGGACCGGGAGGCGCTCTTCGTGGATTGGCTTCGCGAACTCCTCTACATCCAGGAGACGGAGGGGCTCCTGCTCGCTGTGGCGGAGGTCGGGGATCTCGGTGACACGAAGCTGGTGGCGCGGGCCGGCTTCATACGTCCCTCCGCTACCGGGGGTGCGGAGCGGGAACTCAAGGGCGTCACGTACCACGATCTCGAGGTGTGCCAGCGTGAAGGCGGCTGGTACGCCCGCGTGGTTTTCGATCTGTAGCGCAGCCGAATAGAGCCTGCGAGGTCGTTATGGCAGTCGAGGGATACAGGCTGGAACGCATAGACGATCATCGGTGGCGCGTGCCGCGTACCGGTCCGATGGTGACCGACGGCTTAGTGTTCGCCGATGAGGAGCTGATCCCACACATCGAGAGCGACAAGAGTCTTCAGCAGGTCGCCAATGTCGCCTGTCTGCCCGGTATCCAAGGACCTTCCATCGCGATGCCGGACATTCACTGGGGTTATGGGTTCCCGATTGGCGGTGTAGCGGCTTTCGACTTGGAGGAAGGCGTGATCTCTCCCGGTGGGGTCGGTTACGACATCAACTGTGGAGTGCGGCTACTGCGTAGTGATCTGACGGCGGAGGATCTACGCCCTCAGCTAGCCAAACTAATGGATCGGCTGTACGAGAGCGTGCCTTCGGGCGTGGGCGCCGCGCGATCGGACCTGAAGTTGCCACAGAGCCAGGTCGCGCAGGTTCTGGTGAAGGGCGCCGCCTGGGCCGTGGAGAACGGGTACGGGTGGTCGCAGGATCTGGAGCGCATCGAGGCGGGTGGACGGTTGTCGGGCGCGGACCCGGAGTACATCTCGAACCGCGCGCTGGAGCGGGGGCGTGCGCAGGTCGGCACACTGGGGTCCGGCAACCACTTCATCGAGATCGGGTACGTGGGGGAGGTCTACGATGAAGCCGCAGCCGCGGCACTGGGGCTTTGGCGCGGTACGGTGACGGCCTTCATCCACTCGGGCTCGCGCGGTCTCGGATACCAGGTCTGCGACGACTACCTGAAGACGATGTTACGGGCCTCCGAGAAGTACGGGATCGCGCTCCAGGACCGGCAACTCTGCTCGGCTCCGTTGCAGTCGGATGAGGCGAAACGGTACTTGGGCGCGATGCGGGGCGCCGCGAACTATGCGTTCTGCAATCGGCAGATGATGGCGCACCGGGTCCGAGAGGTGTTCGGGGCGATATTCAAGCAGAGCCCTGAGCGGTTGGGGCTGAGGCTGGTCTACGACGTGGCCCACAATATCGCCAAGATCGAAAAGCACCGGGTAAACGGGAAGGAGAAGGAGGTCTGCGTGCACCGGAAAGGCGCCACGCGCGCTTTCCCGCCCGGCCATGCGGAGGTGCCCGAGATCTATCGAAGCGTGGGGCAGCCGATCTTCATTCCGGGTGACATGGGGCGCTACAGCTACGTGCTGGTCGGTACGGAGGGTGCCTACAACGAGACGTTCGGGTCGACCTGCCATGGCGCGGGTCGCATGATGAGCCGCAAGCAGGCGAAGCGAACGGCGAAAGGAAGGGCGATCGTGCGGGAGCTTGAGGATCGGGGCATCCTGATCCGCGCGGCCTCGCGCGCGACGGTCGATGAGGAGATCTCGGAGGCGTACAAAGACGTCAAGAACGTGGTCGAAGTCGTGCACCGGGCTGGAATCGGCAAGATGGTCGCGCAGTTGAAGCCGATGGGAGTACTGAAGGGGTAACGATGCGAGAATTGAAGAAGGTCCTGGCGGCGACGGACGGTAGCGAGCACGGGCTGGCTGCCGTGGTGACCGGCGCGACGTTGGCTCAGCGAGCGCGTGCCGAGTTCGAGGTCGCGACGGTGGTCGAGGTCCTCCTTTTGCCGCCGCCGTACACGCTGCCGCGGGCGGACGCGGCCGAGTACGAGCTCGAGTTCCTGCGGGAGGCGCGCGAGCAGGCGGCCGGGCAAGCGCGTGAAGGTGGAGCGCCTGACGCGCCCGTTCACGTCCGGGCCGGACTGGTCCCACAGCTCGTGAACAAAGTGGCCCACGAGTCGGGCTCGGATCTGATCGTCGTGGGCGCGAACCCTCAGCCAGCTTCGGCGCGCAGTCTCGTGGGGCCAACGGGTAGGCGTATCCTGTACCTAGCCGATCGTCCGGTTCTGGTGGCCAATCAGACGAGGCGCGAGCCGTACCGGCGTATCGTCGCCGCGATCGACCTCTCGCAGGCCTCGCTGTCGGTATTGAAATGCGCTTGGATGATAGCGAGGGCCGATGCTGCCGAATTGCGGGCGCTGTTCGTTCTGGAGCCGCTGCCGATGATGCTGGCGCGAGTCGCCCGCTTCCGTGCCGAGGGGCGACGAAAGGCGGAGGTAGAGCTGGAGCGTGTACTGGGTGAGGCGGGTCTGGTTGCGGAAGACTCGGTGCAGAAGCGGATTCGGGAGGGCAACGCGGGCCGCGAGATTCTGCAGGAGGCACAGGAGTGGGACGCCGACCTCGTCGTTCTCGGAACGCACGGGTTTGGTTTCTTCGATCGTCTGATGCTGGGGAGCACTTCGCTCTACGTCCTGAGACACGGGCATCGGGCCACGCTGGTCGTGCCGGGATCCGAGACGCAGGTCTGATCTCGACGAGCCTGGGGGAATATCATGTACGAAGTCGATCGTGTGCTGGCCGCCACGGATGGGAGCGAGCACGGGATGAACGCGCTTGTGACTAGCGCTTACTGCGCGCGCCGCTCGGGAGCCAGCTTGGATATCGTGACGGTCGCGGAGTCGGTGATCGCACCGGTCGGGATCGATGTCGCTCTGTATGAGGACACGTTCGCGGACCAGTTGCGGGCGCAGGTCGAAGCCCAAATGGCGCAGGCCGAGGCCACCGAAGCGCCGCTCCACCTACAGAGCGGTCTCGCGGCGCCGATCATCACCGAGGTCGCGGAGGAGACAGGCGCCGACCTCATAGTGGTGGGCGCCCATCCCAGGCCGGCCGTGGCCCGTTTCCTGGTCGGCTCGACGGCGGAGCGCGTCATCCGAATGGCTCATCGGCCGGTGCTCGTGGCCATCGAGCAGCGGCGGGAGCCGTTTCGCCGCATACTCGTAGCCGTCGATCTATCCGGACAATCACTCCGGGTGCTGGAGGCGGCGGTCGCCACGGCCATCGCCTGCGGCTCGGAGCTTCGAGCGTTGTACGTGCAGGACCGCCTCACGCCCATGTTGTTGGAGGCGGCCCTGTTCGATGAGAAGGAGACTCGGCACCATGCACGCAGCCAACTGAAGAAGACGGTGGCGAAAGTCTCGCTCCCCTCAGAGTTGATGGTGAGTCAGGAAGTGCGTGAGGGACATGCGGGACAAGAGATACTGCACGCGGCGGAGGAGTGGAACGCCGACCTCGTTGTCATGGGCGCGCACGGTTTCGGCTTCTTCAATCGATTGCTGCTGGGCAGCATTTCGACCTACGTGCTGCGTCATGGGAATCGTGCGACGCTGGTTGTTCCGCGCTCGGAATCAAGGGAACCAGAGGCCGGTCCATCGGGCTCTGCCCGTGGACCGAAGGCGTCGTAGACGGGGAGGTATCGAGTATGAGGAAGACGACTGCGGTCGTAGCGACACTCTTGGTGGTCGCAGTGGGCGTTGGTTCGTCGGCGCATCGGGGCCTGCAAGAGCTGAGCACCTCGGCTATGGGTGACGTTGTGCAAGAGATTGAAGCGCTGGGTGCCATGCGATCGGGGCTTGCTGCATCGTTCAGGGGTGAGCCCGATCGAGAGACCTTCGCCCAGGTCTGCATGCCGGTCGGCGCCGAAGCGAAACGGCTAGCCACCGAGCGCGGTTGGAAAATTGCGCAATTGGCGGAGAAGTACCGCAACCCGGAACACAAGCTCGACTACGAGGCCCTGCGCGTATTCAAGATGATGGAGGACGATGGGGGGCTGATCGGCATGTGGATCCGTACGGAGATGGACGGCAAGCCGGGCAATCGGTACTTCCGACGGATCGTCGTCGAGCCAGCCTGTCTGGCGTGCCACGGGCCGCGGGCCAATCGACCTCAGTTCGTCAAGGACGGGTACCCGGATGACAAGGCCTACGGTTTCGAGGTCGGCGATTTGAGGGGGCTTTTCTCGGTTTTCGTCGCCGACTAGATGTTGCCGACCGGTTTCGACGCGCAACGGCTGGAAACGCGATCCCAGACTCTTCGGCGTCTGGCCTATTACGGCTTGATCAATGCGTAGAGCCGGACGTGCTCGACGTCCATCTCATCGATCCAGGTTCCCAAGACAAAGTCCCGCCCGATCTGGTGGATCGTGAAGCGGTCGGGAAGCTCGACACGGCCGAGCATGAGGCCATCAAGGTCGAAGACCGTCCACCGGGATCGTTCGTCGCCCGGCTTCCGATAGTCCTCGACCCAGAGGTATCCCTCGGAATCGATGCAGAATTCCGCATACGAAGGCATGGTCTCGGGGAAGGGGATACCCACCAGCAGGCTCTCGACTACGCGGCGTTCGGCTTCGTCGTCGATTCCCTCTAGGCTGCGCTCGATGTATCGATCTTTGTCAGCCGCGGTGACCCTCTCGCTGGGCCGCAGCCAGCGGATCGATCGCTCGAGCTCGCCAGAAGCGGAGTGGTGATCGATGGCATAGGAATCGCCGCGTCCGAAGTAATAACCGTCGCTATAGACCGCAGCGTGGGGGCGACGGCCGAACGGGAGCGGCACAACCTCCAGTCCCTCGTCGTGAGCCAGGATGAAGGACTGGGCGCCCGGGTGGCGCCCTACAGTATCGTAAGTGGCGTCTCGAGGGTCGAAGCGTAGGTGAAAGACCGTGTCATCGTGAACGCCGCTTTGTATCGTGCCCGAGGCGAAGAGACGCTGCGCGCCGATCAGGAGTGAGCCGTCCATGAACAAGTCGACGTGAACATGAGACGGTGGGGCTGGCGCTAGGGTCTCCAGTGTGACGGAGCGAACGAAGGTGCCGTCTGGGTCGAAGATCGAGATGCGGCGGTTCCGCCAGTCGAAGGCCACGAGTGTGTCCGCTCTCAGCCTTCCCAGCCACCTGAGGCCTTGGAACTCGCCGGGGCCGCCGCCTTTGCCCCCCGCCGTCGAGATGAACTGGCCCGAGCTGTCGTAGAAGCGGAGCTCACCGGTTCCGGAGTTGGCGATCACTATTCGGTCGTCGCTCAGGCGCAGGACGCCCACGACCTGGAAGAGCTGGTCGTCCGGTTCCGCGTCGGCGGCACCGATGTCGATGGCAGGTCGATTGGCGAGGCGCCAGCCTTGACCGTCCGGCCATTCGTAGGCGCTGTTCATGATGATCTGAACTCCAGCGCTGTCGCGAACGGTGACCGTCGTGTGCTCGACCTCGGACCGGCAACCCGGGCAAAGAAGTGACAAGGAGAATATCAAGGAGGCGTAGCGGAAGGCCTGACCCGTGGTCGCTGCCCGTATCTCGTCCATCGGACTCCTCGCGGCGGTGGCCGGGGACAATCGCGATGCGCCTGCAACTGATAGATGCCTGAAGCCGGTGCAGCGTCGCTCGCCTCGTTGGTGTCCTACGGTTGCCTATTCTCTACGCGTTCGAATGGCGTCTGCAAGCGCTCGGCGGCGTAAGGGCTATATCGGTAGGACAAGCCATACTGGTCGTGCCGCATGCCATCGTCCGAGTCCATGTCGACGACGTGCTGGTAGCGAGCGATCGCCTCCTCCCGTCGGCCCAGCAGATCGAGCATGTGGCCTTGCCAGATTAGGGCTACGGCACGGCGCCCTTGGTCCGATTCGGCTTCGGCTGCCTCTTGCAGGCGGACGAATACGGCGAGTGCTTCGTCGTAATGCTTGGTGTCGTAGAGGGCGAAGCCGATGCGCAGCAGGCCCGTCGGTGCCGAGATCTGTTGCAGCCAGTCGGACGTATAGGCTTCAGCGATCCGCCGGCTACCGCTCATCCCCCAGCCAGCGGCTCGGAGGGCGTACATCGGCGAGCCCTGCCAGTTGGCGCGCCACTGGGCCAGGTGGCGCCGGTAATCTTCGAGGTCGGACACGGCGACTGGGGTTAGAGCTGTGACAAAATCCTCGAGCGCCCCGAAGAAGGCATCGGGATTCTCGTTGTAGATGGAATGCCCCGCGCCTTCGATGACGATCATGCGGGCATTGGGGTGGTTGCGCGATAGTGTCGTCGGCTTCGCATCGCCCCAAGTCAGGTCCCACTTGCCCTCGAGTAGCAAGGTGGGGATCGGGCTCCGATCGAAGGCTCCGGTCAGATCCACCTTCTGCTGGCTCTGGCTCATGATCGAATTGAAGTTCGCGTCTTGCACCCATTCGTAGAGAGCGCCGCGCGCGAACTCTTCGGGGGTCGGCTTGTAGAAGTTCTGCCGCTTCCAGTCTCCGTTGATGTGGTTGTTGTAGATTATCAACTGCACGTACTTTTCCCGCGACCAGCCTTCTCGCTCACGAAGCTCCCGCAGCCGCGTTCGAATTTCTCGCATCCTATCGATCTCGGCCTGGGCGATGTAGTCGTACTGGCGTGACTCGCCGAGGTCCGTCCACATGCCGGGGCTGGCGCCGACGAGGACCAGGCCGGCCACGTGCTGGGGGTAGGTCGTCATGTAGTACTGGGCCAGGAAGCCGCCGTAAGAGAAGCCGAGGAGGACCCATTTGTCGATGTCGAGGGCGGCGCGCAGCGCGTCGAGATCGCTGACCGCTTGCTCGACGGAATACCCATCGGGGCCGGGCTCGTAGTCTGAGAGACCGGTACCGCGCTGATCGTAATAGATGACTCGTGCATAATCGCGGGCGCGGCTGAACCACGGGTGGAAGTAGTGGTGCGTGCCTCCGGGCCCGCCGTTGATCAAGACGAGCGGGGTACCGGAGCCCTCCTCTTCGACATACAGCTCGGCGCCGCCCACGTCGATGCGCCGTACCGTCAGATCGAGGCCGTCCTCGAG
>JASFMO010000014.1:0-20242 GCA_050117535.1 Gemmatimonadales bacterium
CACGACCCGGAGCTCGTGCGGAAGCTCGACTATGTCGACGGCCGGTCGGTACCGTACGCCGCCGCGCGTTGGCTCGTGCTGGGTGACGTCGCCTTCAGCGCGCTTCTCTACAGCCGTTCCAGTCTCCATATCTCTTCACTCCTCCGTTTGTTCTCAGTCAAGCGACCACCATCTGTTCTGCCGCAAGACCCTACTTCTTGACCTGAACCTCGATCTTGCGCGGAAGCGCGCTCGGAGCCTTCGGCATCTCCAGCGTCAGCACACCGTTCTCCAACGTCGCCTCTACCTTGTCCACGTCGATCTCGACGGGAAGGTCGACCTTGCTGCAGAACGAACCGGTCCCCCGCTCGCGCCGATGGTACCGCACATCCTCCCCATCGACTTCCTTCCGCTCGCCTTGAATGGTTAACTGGGATCCGTGAATGAGGATCTCCAGATCGTCCAATCTCAGGCCGGGGAGTTCCGCCTCGGCGTATAGCTTCTCGTCAGCCTCCCAGACGTTGACCAGGGGATAGGACCGTCCCCACAGTCCGGCTCGCACGCCTGGATCACGTCTCAGCGGGGCTCCACCAAACACATCGTCGAATGCTCGATCGATCTCGTTGCGCAACCGACTGACCGGGTAGCCCCACAGCGTCGCACCGTTCATCATCGTCGTAACCTCCTGCTATTCATCTTGTCCTTCACGCTGGCGCGCCCGCGTCTGCGAGCGCTGCTGCCCAGCGAGCTCGTCTGGATGCCTCGCCCGTGAAAAATGCAAACGCCATGCCGGACACGTATCGAACTCGCAACCATAAGAAAATGCTATACATAGAGTTACAGGATCGGATCCGCCGCCAGCCGCTCCGTTCCATGGTATGTCAGAATGGCAGCTTGGCGCCGCCAGCCAGTCCTGTCCAACTTGCACAGCGCCGCCACCTTGACGGAGTCACTGGCAACGCGGTAGGCTAGCGCACGCCCGATCTCAGGCGGCTGATCGTTGAACGGACCATGAGGGAAAGCACTTGAGCCAGCATATTCTGATCGCCATCGCCAGCATCGTGACGCTGGGAATCGCTGCCGAATGGTTAGCCTGGCGGTTACATCTGCCCTCGATCCTATTGCTGCTTCTGTTCGGTTTCTTGGTGGGGCCTTTCAGTGGATTTCTGAATCCCGACGTGGTCCTGGGAGGCCTGTTGTTCCCGGTCGTCTCGATCTCGGTCGCGGTCATCCTCTTCGAGGGTGGGGCCAGCTTGCGGATCCAAGACCTGCGCCGAATCGGGGGAACGGTGCGGAATCTTGTGACGATCGGCGCCCTGGTATCGTGGCTGCTGGGAGCGGCGGCTGCCTATTTCATCTTGCAGCCGGGGCTCGCGCCGGCACTGCTTCTGGGTGCGATCCTGGTGGTGACCGGTCCGACGGTGATTCTCCCCTTGCTGCGACATGTTCGACCAACTCCTCGGGTCGCCACGACGCTGAAATGGGAAGGTATCCTCATCGACCCCATCGGAGCCGTGCTCGCTGTCCTGGTCTTCGAGGCCGTGATCGCCGGCGGGTTTCAGGCGGCCACCGCCGTCGCCATCTTGGGGTTGCTGAAGACGGTAGCCGTTGGCACGGTTGCGGCCGCTGTTGGGGTCGGTTTGCTGGTTTTGTTGATGGACCGCCAGTGGGTGCCTGATTTCCTGCAGAGCCCGCTCGCATTGATGATCGTGGTCACCGCCTTCGCCGTTTCCAATGGGGTACAACCCGAGTCGGGGCTGTTGACGGCGACACTGATGGGCGTGGCGCTTGCCAACCAAAAGAGAGTCGATGTCAAGCATATCATCGAGTTCAAAGAGAACCTGCGGGTTTTGATGATATCGAGCCTTTTCATCATCCTCGCGGCACGCCTATCGATTGACGACTTGAGTAACATCAGCCTGCGCGAGTTCGCGTTTCTGGGGGCGTTGATCTTCGTTGTGCGCCCCGTCGTCGTGGGGCTGTCGACGGTGGGCTCGGAGTTCAACTGGCGCGAGCGGCTGCTACTGTCCTGGGTCGCGCCGCGCGGTATCGTAGCGGCGGCGGTGGCCTCGATATTCGCGCTCGAGCTGGCCGAGGCCGGCTTCGTTGGCGCCGACCGTTTGGTGTCGATCACCTTCCTGGTGATCATCGCGACGGTCGCGGTCTACGGCTTGACGGCGGCGCCGGTGGCGCGGTTGCTTGGCGTAGCGGAACCCGACCCACAGGGTGTCTTGATCGTCGGAGCTCACCCGTGGGCGCGAGCCATAGCGACCGAGCTCAAAGATGAAGGCGTGGCCGTCCGACTGGTGGACACCAACTATAACAATATCGCCCAGGCGCGTATGGAGAGTCTGCCGGTCTACTACGGGAGCGCGCTCACTGAGGCGGCCCTCGACTCGATCGACCTGGAGGGCATCGGGCACCTGCTTGCCATGACCTCCAACGACGAAGTCAACTCTCTCACGGCGCTTCATTTCAGCGAGGTGTTCGGTAGCAGCAGCGTCTACCAGCTGCCGACGGAGCAGGCCGCCAAGTCCTCGGACAAGGTCGTCCCTCGGTACCTGCGCGGGCAGTTCCTATTCGATCAAGACGCCAACTACTGGACACTCACAGCCCGCTTCGACGCCGGCGCTGATATCAAAACGACCAATTTGACTGAGGCCTTCGATTACCAGACATTCAGGCAGCGTTATCCCGACGCTATTCCCCTATTCCTGATTGGAGAGAGGGGGAGACTAACGGTATTCACAACCACAGGCCCAACCGATCCACCTCCAGGCCAACGGGTTGTGGCTATCGTATGACCGCTTGGCGAACCGCGGGGTCGCGCGGTTGAACAACGCTTGAGCGGATTCCTGACTCGCGGAGTCGCACGATGAAACTGATCGGCGAGCTACACCGACTTCAAAAAGAACACGGGCATCTCCGGGATGAAGACCTGAAGGCCCTGGCCACGCGACTTCGGGTGCCTCTCTATCGCATCGAGGAAGTCGTGTCCTTTTACACACACTTCCGACGGACCCCGTCGTCCCGAACGGAAGTGGCGATCTGCCGCGATCTCTCGTGCCACCTGCTGGACGGCCGCGATTACTGCTCCAAAGTGCGTGAACTACTGGATGGCGACGGCGAAGTCGATGTCCACGAAGTCTCATGTCTAGGTCGCTGTGAGTGCGCTCCCGCAGCGCTCGTGAACGGCTCACCGGTCGGCCGGGTCAGCCCCGAGGAGCTGGCTCATCGGGCACGGAATGCGGATGACTTGCCGCCGGTCGGACTGGCACGGCCGCGCCGTTGGCGAATCGACTACTGCGGCGAAGAAGGCGAACGGTACGCCGTGCTGAACGAGTACCGCGGACGACGTGATCAAGAGGCGGCAGCCGCCGAGATCATCGGAACGTTGAAAGAGGCTGGACTGCGCGGTATGGGAGGAGCGGGGTTCCCGGCCGGTCTCAAGTGGGAACTCGTTCGCAAGGAACCGCTGACCCCGAAATACGTGATCTGCAATGCCGACGAGAGTGAGCCGGGCGCTTTCAAGGATCGTGTCATCCTCGAGCAGTCGTCGCATCTCGTCATCGAGGGCATGTCTCTCGCCGCCTTCGTCAGCGGCGCCGAGCAAGGTTACGTGTACGTGCGTGACGAATACGCGCCCGAACGACGGGCGATGCAGATCGCCCTGGACGATGCGCGTGCCCGGGGCGTTCTGGGGAACGGATTCGACATTGAGATATTCGTCTCTCCCGGTGGCTACATCCTGGGCGAGGAGACGGCCTTGCTGGAGGCGCTGGAGGATCGCCGAGGCGAGCCGCGGATCAAGCCGCCCTATCCCGGCACGCGCGGCCTCTGCGGCCACCCCACGGTGATCAACAACGTCGAGACGCTCGCCCTAGTGCCTTCCATCTTGCACCACGGCGCGGCTTGGTGGAAGCGGCAGGGTATTCGGGGCCATTCCGGTCTGAAGTTCATCGGCGTCTCCGGTCACGTGGAGAACCCCGGTGTCTTCGAGATCCCGCTGGGCATGACCGTCGCCGAGCTGATCGCGATGGCCGGCGGCGTCTCCGATGGGCGAGCGTTGAAGGCGTTCGCTCCCGGTGGCGCGAGCTCGAACTTCCTGCCGGCCGACAAGGCCGAAGTCGCCATCGATTTCGAATCGATCGCCGATGCTGGCAGCATGCTGGGGGCGGCGGCGCTCGTCGTTGTTGCCGAGGGAACGGACATGATCGAGACAGCGGCCAACGTCGTCCGCTTCTTCCGCAACGAATCCTGCGGCAAGTGCGTGCCGTGTCGAGTCGGCACCGAGAAGGTTGTGCAGATGCTCGACGAGCTACTGTCCGGTCAAGGCAACGGCACGATACTGGACGTCTTGCCGGAGCTGGAGCAGACGCTCGCCCAGACGTCCATCTGCGGATTGGGGCAGGTCGCACTCAATCCCATCGTCTCGGCGTTGGAGTACTGGGGAGAGGAACTGACCTCGCGCCTCGGTCGCCGCAACGGTTGAAGAATGCAGGCAGCGTGAAGTGAGCAGAACCACTTCGCGTTGTAGGCCGAAGCGTCGTCAGTGACGCCCACAAGTCGCGGTTCGCTGCTCGATACCGAATGCCCGACACAGCAAGAGGCTCTATGAGCACCCAAGAGTCCGCACACAGCATCTCGCTGACCATCGACGGTCGCCAGGTCACGACCCGGAAAGGCTCGACGATCTGGCAGGCCGCCGAGCAAGCGGGGATCCAAATCCCCGCGTTATGCCACGACCCGCGCCTGCGGCCCGTGGGCGTTTGCCGCATGTGCGTCGTCGATGTCGGCGAGCGCGTTCTTGCCGCCGCCTGCGTACGCGAGGCGACCGACGGCATGAACGTCGTTACGAACTCGGAGAAAGTACAGCTCTGCCGCCGCACACTCACCGAGTTGCTCTTGTCAGACTACCCGGACGAGTCGCGCCGCGAGGCCGACACGGGGGACGATCAGCTGTTGCAGTTGGCCCGGCAGTATGGGATCGAGCGGGCGGCCGTCGACCTGCCAAAGGGCAACGGCCGCGGGCAGGATGATTCCTCGCCGGTGATCGCCGTCGACCACGACGCCTGCATCTTGTGCGACCGTTGTATCCGCGCCTGTGACGAGGTCCAACACAACGACGTGATCGGCCGCACCGGTAAGGGCTACTCGGCGCAGATCGCCTTCGATTTCAATGTTCCTATGGGCGACAGCACTTGCGTCTCCTGCGGCGAGTGCGCGGCGGAATGCCCGACGGGAGCGCTGACCATCAAAGCGATCACGGCCCCGATTCGGCCGCGTAGCGAGCTCGAAGCAGTCGAGTCGGTATGCCCCTACTGCGGCGTCGGCTGCGCCATTACCTACTACGTTGACCCGAAGCGCAATACCGTCGTCTTCGCCGACGGCCGCGCTAGCCCGGGGAGCGACGCGAGACTCTGCGTGAAGGGGCGCTACGGGTTCGACTACGCCAAACACCCGCACCGGCTGACCGTGCCTCTGATCCGCAGGAAAGAGCACTACCCGAAGGGCCCGCTTTCGGCGGACGTAAAGGGAAAGCGGCGCCGGAAGCCCGGAGGGTTAGTCGACTACGACGAGGTTATGCCCGCCTTCCGGGAGGCCACCTGGGAAGAGGCTCTCGAACTGGCCGCTTCCCGGCTCGCGCAGCTCCGCGACGAGCACGGCTCGTCCGCCCTGGCCGGGTTCGGCTCAGCCAAATGCAGCAACGAGGAGGCCTACCTCTTTCAGAAGCTGATCCGCGCCGTGTTCGGTACCAACAACGTCGATCACTGCACGCGCCTGTGTCACGCCTCCTCGGTTGCGGCGCTGCTCGAGACCATTGGCTCCGGCGCCGTCACCAACGTTTTTAGCGACGTGCACAACGCCGATGTGGCTCTAGTGACCGGCAGCAACACGACGGCGAACCACCCCGTCGCCGCCACGTTCATCAAGGATGCGGCGGCCAACGGGACCACGCTCGTCGTCATCGACTCGCGCGAGACCGGCATCGCGACCCACGCGCACTACTTTCTCAAGATCAATCCCGGTTCGGACGTAGCACTCTACAACGCGATGATGGGGGTGATGATCGAGGAAGATCTGGTCGATCGCGCTTACATCGAGGCTCACACCGAGAACTACGACGCGCTACGCGACCTGGTGGCCGGGTATACGCCCGAGGTCGCCGAGGAGATATGCGGCGTACCCGCCGACAGGATTCGCGAAGTGGCGCGCGTCTTCGGCGAAGCCAGCGCGGCCATCATCTACTGGGGCATGGGCATCTCGCAGCATACGCACGGGACCGACAACGCCCGGTGTCTGATCTCGCTGGCGCTACTCACCGGCAACGTGGGACGTCCTGGGACCGGCCTACACCCGCTGCGCGGCCAGAACAACGTCCAGGGTGCGTCCGACGCAGGCCTCATCCCGATGGTGTATCCGGACTACCAGAAAGTCGGCGATCCCGCGGTACAGGAGAAATTCGAGACGGCCTGGGGCGTCAGCCTCGATCCCAATCCCGGTCTGACCGTCGTGGAGATCATCAACGGCGCGCTGCGAGGCCAGATCAAGGGCATGTACATGATGGGGGAAAACCCGTTCCTGTCAGACCCAAACGTCAACAAGGTCCGCAAAGCGCTGGCGAACCTCGACTTCCTCTGCGTGCAGGACATCTTCCTGACCGAGACAGCCGAGTTCGCCGATGTGATACTTCCCGCCACATCGTTTTTCGAAAAGGACGGGACCTACACCAATTCCGATCGGCGGGTTCAGGTCGGGCAACGGGCGCTCGAGCCACCGGGGCAAGCCCGCCTAGATTGGGAGCTCGTCTGCGAACTCGCCACGCGCATGGGTTACCCCATGCACTACGATAGCGCGGAGCAGATCTTCGCCGAACTGACTTCGTTAGCCCCCAGCTACGCCGGGCTCGACTATGACAACCTCAGACCCACCGGCAAACTCTGGCCCTGTCCCGATCCGGCGAACAGCGACGGCATCCAGCTGCTGTTCGGGGACGGGTTTCCCACGCCGAGCGGTCGCGGGAAGTTCGTGCCGGTCGACTACCAACCGGCTGCCGAATTGCCGGATGAAGAGTACCCCTTCATTCTCAACACTGGCCGTCTGCTGGAGCACTGGCATACCGGCACTATGACGCGAAGGTCCAAGGCGCTGGACGCCATTGAACCCGAGGCCCACTGCCAGATGAACCCGGAGGATCTCGCCGAACTGGGCATCGGCCCGGAGGACTATGTGACGCTGAGCACGCGGCGCGGCATGATCACACTCAAGGCACGGCCGACTCCTGGCGTCTCGCGCGGCAACGTCTTCGTCCCGTTCCACTTCCGCGAGGCGTCCGCCAACCGCCTCACGAACGACGCACTGGACCCCTTCGGGAAGATTCCCGAGTACAAGTACTGCGCGCTGAAGGTAGAGCGGGCTTCGACCGGCACCTCTCAGTAACGGAAGACCGCCGCAACCGGGCTATTCGCCTGCGGACCCGGCACTTTGTCCGGGCTGACCGCGTACACGTCACCCGCGTGCGCCAACGTCTCGACCGCGGCTAGATCGAGCAGATCCTGGTCGCCGAGCGCGCGGTCCTCGTGAAGCTCAACGGTGCCGGCTCCGGGCTCGTACCTGCCCCATTGTTGGACGCCCACAGCCACGAACAGCGATTCGACGCGCCCGTGGTGTGCCGCGGGAATGATCTCCTTCAATTCGCTCGAGGCCTTGTCGGTGTCCGTTCGGTCGAGGAAGCGAGCCGCCGCGCGTTCCTGCGCCTTCGCGAAATACGGTTCGAGCAGTGCCCAAGCGCGGGCGTGCAGCTCCGCGCGGCTCAGTCCGTCCGGGTTCCCGACGATACCCTCCTCGATCAACTCGGCGGAGGAATTCGCCTCGCGATAAATGGGATGGAGATAGTCTACGCAAGCCAGAACCAGTGGCGCCCGTTCCACCGCGACGAAATCCTTCAGGCCCTTGTCGATCTGCTTGAAATAGCGCAACAGGTCCTTCTTGTGTACCGCTTCGTCGGTGCCGCCGCCGCCGTGACCGTGGAAGATCGGCGATGACCCCGGGACAGCCGTGTGAAACTGCAGCTGTTTTTCTCGCTCTTCCACGCCCAGGGCGTCCGCCAGGCTCCTGGGCAAATTCTCCAGATTCACGTCGAAGACGCTATGGCGCGTCCCCATCAGTAGCCGGACTTGCTTCTGGCTGATAGCGAGGATGTAGAAGCGACCGTCGCCGCTCAGCAGGGTCAACAAAGGCTTCACATGAAAGCGCTCGGTTACGACGACCAGTTCGGAGAAGCTGTAGGGGAGGCGATAACAGCGAAAAGTCTCAGGCGAGGCGAACACGGCCAGACCATCGCTTTGATGCCTCCAAAAGACACCGTCATCCAGCAGACGCTGCGCCGGCCGCAGAATCGCCTGGGCGTCCGGGCGACGCATGTCGCCGTTGGCAAGACGCTCTTCGGCCTGCTTCAACAGGTTCTTGAAGCGGATCGGATCCTGCTGTATCTCGCTGCCCGACCGATGGGTCGGGAGATAAACCGATACGCACTTTTGGGCACGCTCGTCGATGAGCGCCCGAACCTCAGCTCGATTCAGGAGATACATTGAGGTTGCCTCCCTTGAGGTTCATACATCGGGGCATCGTCGCGCCGGCCGCGCTCGCGCACCAGGCACGACAGCGGCAGCGTCCGAGTGCCGCGGCTTGGGCAAGCCCTTCGCCCGCCGCGTCAAAGGAGACCCCGTCGGGTCCCACACGTGGCTTGGGCCTGCAGGTGGAGTCGTCGCGACGACCCGACTGAGGGTGACGGCCGGCTGTTCACGAGTGATGTGAAGCCAGCGACCGGCATTTTGGGGTCGCCGCCAGGTTGTGAGGTCCTTAACAGAATCAGGACCCAAGGTGGGTGGCAGGCGTCTCCGCATCTATCTACAAAATACCATCCCGAGTGACGCATGGCGAGTCGTGCGGCACACGCTTGGCGATGAAGTTTATAGATTACATGTGTGGAGCATGGGCAGCGACCCTGAATCCTGAACGAAGTCGTTCACGTAGTGCTCGGTAGAATCAGGCTGTTCACAGCCTGAACCGAAAATGGAGACAAGGGCAGATGGGCATCGAGATATTGCTCGCAGGCGGAGCCGCGTACGGCGGCTACAAGTACACGAAGAAGTTCGTCACTAAGAAGCTACGATTCGTTCCTAAGGCGCGGAAGAAGGCCGCCCCATGGCTTGCCGGAGCGGGAGCTCTGATTGTCGCGGCACCTCTCGCGGCCGCGCTCCCCATCATCGGGGGCCTGACGGCAGCGGCCTTCGGTGCTGGCGTAGCCGGTGGCGTGATCGCTGGTGACAAACAGCTCGATCGCACCAACATCTGGGGAGACCGACGCTAGCCGCTACAGCGCCTCAGCCGCTTTCGCGCGTCCCTGTCAAACCCATACTCGCTTCCAGAACGGTTTCCGTGAAGCGGCTGGTTTCGAAATAGCTAGCGATCCCGGGCCTGAAGCCACCGCTGACCGAGGATGAAAGAGGCCGCCACCAGCCCCATCAGCAGCACTCCGTAGGCAGCCGCCGCACCCAGGTCAAAGTCCCGCAGCTGTGACAGGATCTCAATCGAAATTGGGCGCGTCCGGTGCGTGTACAACACGATCGACGCGACGAACTCGCCGAGCCCGGTGACGAAGGCCAGCGACGCGCCTGCGGCGATCGCCGGCAGCAGTCGGGGGAACGTCACCCGCCTCAGCGTTCGCCAACCGCTGGCTCCCAGTGAGGCCGCTGCCTCTTCCAGGCTGGGGTCCAGCTGGCGATAACCCGCCAGAGCCGCTCGTCCCGTCAGCGGCAGCACGCGCAACGCATAAGCCATCACCAAGATCCAAGCGGTACCGACGAACAAGAACCGGCCTGCCCACGGCGCCTGCACGCTGAACGTCGTCGCCAGCGCGATGGCGAGTACGGTACCCGGCAAGGCCCAAGGTAAGGCGAGCAACGCTTCCAACAGGCGGCTGCCACGCACACGCCAGCGGACCACCAGCCGTGCGACGGTGAGCGACAGGGCGACCGCGATCGCTGTGGCGGCGCTCGCCATCAGCAGCGAGTTCACGATGGGGCGGAAAGTACGCGCCTGGCCGAACAACTCCGAATAGTTCTCCAGCGAGTAGCGAGGAGGTAACGTCTGCGTGGTCCACGAGCCATCGGGAACCAGTGACACCAGCAACAGCGTGAGGTGGGGAAGTATCAGAACCAGCACGCCGAGCCCGGCGATGAGTGGCACGGTGATCGCCGCCCACCGCGCCCGCAGAGGAACGCGAGCGGCCGCCATCCCCTTGCCGGGCGCCACGTACTCCCGAGCGCCCTCCCAACGCGACAGCGGCCAAAGGACAAGCAGCGAAACCGCCGCAAGCATCACGGTTTCCACCATGGCCATCGACGTCTGACCTTGCAGCTTGCTGGCGAATATCTGCGTCGTCATCACCCGATAGCCGCCGCCCAGAACGTACGGCGCGCTGAAGGACGCCATCGAGGTCATGAAGGTGAGCAATGCGGCCCCCGCCAGCGTCGGCGTCAACAGGGGCAGCGTCACACGCGTCAGGGTTCTGAATCGGCCGGCTCCCAACGATGCCGCCGCCTCGTGAACGGCCGGGTCGAGCCGCGCTAGACCGGCCAGTGTGAAGAGGTAGAAGTAGACGTACATCGAGTAGGCATGCACGGCGAGGATGGCACCGGCGCCGCGCAGTCGCCAGGGAGGCGCCTCGAGGCCCAGGCCTTCCTGGACCAAGCGCGTGGCAATGCCGCTTTCGCCGTAGAGAAGCAAAATCGCGATGACGCCCACCAGCGGTGGCAGCAGCACCGGCATGGCCGCCAGGGCACTCAAGGCCCTTCTTCCCGGGAACTCAAAGCGCGCGAACAGAAACGCCAGCGGCACTCCGACTACTGCCGAGAGCAGCACCGTGCCGATCGAGATCCACGTGCTGGCCCAGAGGGCTCGGAGCTCGGAGGGGGTTCTGAAGAATTCCAGATAGTGGTGGACTGTGATCGTCGCGTCGCCCCGCAGGCTCTCGCCGATGACGACGAGATTGGGATAGACGACCGCCCAGACCAGTAGCGCGAAGACCGCCGCCACCACGGCGTGCCGCCCAAAGCGCCGAGCGCTCCCCACTCTGCCGCGACCGCCCGTCACTCGCTCAGATGCGATCGAGAGGAAACACGAAGAGGCCGGCGGCGCCCGAGCGAGGAACGACGCCGACTTCAGCTCCTTCTCGCACGGAACCCGCGTGGGTCTGGACTTCCAGCGTACCGCCTTCCACATCGACCGAGTACACGTAGGCAGACCCAGCAAAACGCCGCCCGCTGACCAAGCCACGCAACGCGTTCGCATAGTCGGGCGCCGTGAGCTCGAGGGCCTCAGGGCGAGCCAGCAGCCGCACGGTTCCGCCGCGACTCGGAAGACGGCGCTTGCCCGTATGCAGGGCACCCCACATCACTCCTCCCGCCAGACGGCATGTTGCAGCCGTCGCGTCCAGGCTCTCCAGCGTTCCCTCTACTTCGCCCGCCCGACCCAAGAAGGTCGCGACGAACCGAGTTGCAGGACGCTGGTACAGCTCTTCCGCCGGTCCCAACTGCTCGAGGTCACCCGCACGCATCACCGCAATGCGATCGGAAAGATCAAACGCCTCCTCCTGGTCATGGGTCACATAGACGGTCGTGATGCCGATCTCCTTGACCAGCGCGCGCAACTCGGTTCGGGTTCGCTCACGCAACGCGGCATCCAGGTTGGAGAGCGGCTCGTCTAGCAGAAGGACTTTGGGCTCGGGCGCCAGAGCGCGAGCCAACGCCACGCGCTGCTGCTGGCCGCCCGACAGCGAGCCAATGCTTCGATCCTGGGTCCCCGGTAGCCGCACAAGGTCCAGAGCGCGTGAAACGCGTTCGGCGATCTCCGACTTGGAAAGCCCGCCGGTTTCCAAGCCGAAGGCGACGTTGCCGCCGACGCTGAGGTGAGGGAAGAGCGCGTAGTGCTGAAACACCATTCCGAATCCGCGTCTCTGCGGAGCCAGCCCGGTCACGTCCCGCCCGTCCAAGACGATGCGGCCACGATCGGGTTGCTCGAACCCCGCGATCATCCGCAGCGTCGTCGTCTTGCCGCACCCACTGGGTCCCAACAGGGTGACGATCTCGTGCTCCCCGACATCCAGCTCGAGGTCACGGACCGCCGGCTCTCCGTCGAAAACGCGGTTCAAGCCATCCAGCTGTAGGAAGGGCTTGTCGTTCAAGCAGTACTCCTCACCGACTGGCGCCGCGAATATTGGAATCCCAGTATCGCATCCACTCGCGGCCTCGCTCCTCCAAGACCGCCCAATCCAGTTCCATCGGACGCAGTTCATTCGAGACCCGCACCAACCACTCCGGTAACGAATCGACGGGCACGTCGGTTCGCGTCAGGTTCCGGAACGCCTGCCGCGCCGCGATCAGTTGACCCTCCAACGAGCCGACATACTCCACGAAGGCTCTGGCCAACTGCGGCTGCCCGGTGCCCTTGATCACCGCGATGGCGTCGATCAGCACCGGCGTGCCACTGGCCGGTAGCAGGTAATCGAGGGGGAAACCCTGCTCCTGAACGCGCAGCACGTCGGGAAGATTCCATAGTGTGACGGTCCCTTCCTGGCGCGCCAGTTTTTGATACAACAGCGCCGGATTCAGCACATAGTCCTTGGTCTGACCATCCAGGCGACGCAGCCAATCGTATCCGGCGTCGGTGCCTCCGGTCTGCTCGATGCCGCGGTACATGACCATCCCGAAGATCATCCGCATCGTGCCGCTGGCCAGCGGATCGCGGATCAGTACCTTCCCCTTCCAGCGCGGGGCGAGAATGTCGTCCCAGTCCTGCGGCGCTTCTTCCCTCGTCACCGCTTCACTGTTGAAGGCGATCACGGCCGGCGTCAGGTAGACGCCGAAGAAGAGGTCCCCCGCACCTTGCGCCTCGGGCGGAACCGCGTCGGCCCAGCTGGGCCGATAGGGCTCGAGCAGATCCTCGGCCGCAGCCCGGGCGAAGAACATGGCAGGGCCACCGTACCAGACGTCGCCCTGCGCGTTGGCTCGCTCGGAACGGACTCGGTCGAGGACTTCTTGCGATCCCATGTCGACCCACTGAACGTCGACGCCCGGGTTGGCCGCCTCGAAGCGCCGCTCGAAAAGCGCCAACTGCTCCGGTCCGTGCGGCGAGTAGACGGTCAGGACCGTTCCTTCGTCTCCGCACGCCGCCAAGCCTGTCAGCGCCAACACAATGCTCAGCCTGGAAAGGCGTTCCATCATCTCAAACTCAACAGGTTCGCCAGCAACCGATAGGCACCAGGGACACCAGCGGGCAGTTGCCTGAATAGCGACAGTCCAACGTACACGTACAAGCCTTCCCCGTGGCGGGCCACCAGAAGACCGCCACGCTTAGGAGCCTCGCCAGGGTCGGCCATCTCCAGCAAAGGCTCATACCGCTCGTCCCACTCGTAAGGGTAGTACAGGCCGCGCTCCTGAACCCACCCTTCGAAGTCCAACTCGCTGATCCGATTCGGCCGATTGAACAGCACATGATCCGGCGTCAACATTGTCACCGCAACGCTCTCGTCGCTCACCCGATCGTGCGGGAATCGCGCCCGCATGGGATACGGTGCATACCCGCCGTTGAAGTAATCGTACTGCTGATACTGAGTGATGAGCACACCGCCCGAGCGTACCCACTCCAGAAATCTGTCATTGCTAGCGGTCAACGCCGGGTTCGTTTCGTAGGCGCGAATGCCAAGAACGACCACATCGAACTTGGAGAGGTCTCGTCCGGCGATGGCACGCTCGTCGAGTAGCTCGACCCGCACACCCAGCGTGGCGATAGCCTCTGCGACAGCATCGCCGGCTCCCTGTACGTACGCTACTTGCACCCCATGATCCACACTCAGGTCGAACGCCTCGATGCGGGCCACCGCTTCCTCAATAAGCAGGCTTCTTCGAACGTGCGGGTAGTCGATCACGGAATATCCGAGCCCGTGCCGACCTCCGCTCGCCGTCTCGACCCACGCCCGCACGGAGTAGGTACCCGCTGACGTTCGGGCGGCCGGCGTAACCTCGAACTCCACGCTCGCGGCTCGGCCCGGTCCCAATATCGTCACGGGTGTCTGCGCGGGATGGACGACCCAACCTTCCGGCACCTCCAACCACACCCGCCCACTCACACCACCCTCAGCCTCGCTACGCAGTTTCACAACGTACGCGAGCGCAGACCGACGATCGAGCGGCCACACGGTGGTACGCGGTGCTAGCCCAACGGCCACCTCGGGAACCACGAACACGGGGCGCCGCACCTCGCCGCGCGCTTGATCGGCGAAGCGATGGAAGGCCTCTGCCGATACGCGAACAGATTGCCCGGCGATGCCGATCTCGGCCTCCACCTCGATCTGTGGGGCGCCGAGCGGCGTCGCCCGGTCCCGTGTGTCCGCCGGCCACGTATAGAACCCCTCCGATCGCGGAGCCCGCAGGAAGTAAGGCTTCGACGGCTCGGCGTCCTCGGGCACCGAGAGGCGGAAGCGGCGCTCACCGAGCTCACCGGATAGCACCTCGACGACCTCCGGCTCGATTGGCTCCAGACCCCACCGCGGCGGCGTATGAACCGCAAGCCGGCGAACGCGAATCGGCTCGCCCCCACCGTTCCAGATCTGCATTTCGAGGTCGAGCGCTCGCCCTGGCACGATGAGGTCGTCTGAGGCGAAGGCTTCCACGATCACACCAGCCGCCGCGGCCAACGCAGCCTCCAGATCGACCTCGTCCTCACGCAGCGCGAACCGCAAGTCAGGCACGGCCGGCACGGTTTCCGTCAGCCCGATCGCCCGCCGCAGCGCCGCAAGGGCCCGGGCGAGCTCGCCCACTAGCCGACCCGACCCAGCGAAGAGCGCGGCACGCGCACTCTCGAGCCGGCGGGCGTACTCGTCGAGGGCCTCGGTCAGACTCCCGCGCGTCGCCCCGTCGAGCGCGGCGGACATCAGCAGTCCCTGAAAACTCGTGTCCACTCCATCAAACAGCGATGTGTCGGCTCGACCAGCGGCGCCGCCAACGCGGCTTTCCAGTAGCCCGAGCTGGGTGCGCATCGGACCCAACGACTCGATGCGGCCCATGTCCTGAGAGCGATGCTGACTGCGGCTCGCCATCGCGATCTGGTGATACGACCGCCCCAAGAACAAGTCCAGCTCGCCGGTCTCGACGGTGAGCGTCGTAGCCTCAGTGTCGAATCGAGTTGAGCGATAAAGCTTCAAGGGCGTCCAGGGTTGAAGCCCCGCGTCCAACTGCCCCGGAAAGCGCTTTGGATCTCCGGCAGCGTCGAAGGCTTCGCGGGCGAGCCGCCCCGCCGCCTGATGCTGGCCGTGTCCGTCTCGGGCTCTACCTGCGAAGATTGAGACGATGACTTGGGGGCGGTACTGACGGATGACGTACACCACGTCAGCCAGGAGCGAGTCTTTCGGCCAGAACCTGAACGTCTCGTCCACCGACTTCGAGTAGCCGAAATCGTAAGCGCGGGTGAAGAATTGCCGCGCCCCATCCAACCGTCGGGCGGCGAGCAGCTCTCCGGTGCGCAGCAAGCCCAATCCCACTCCCAACTCGGGGCCGATCAGGTTCTGACCGCCTTCGCCCCGGTTCAACGAGAGGTACGCCGCGTCGGCTCCGCGCCCTCGCACAAGCACCGTGAGCAGGCTCGTATCTTCATCGTCCGGGTGTGCGCCTATGATCAAGACGCGCTTGACGCTGCCCAGGCCGCGGAGCTTCTGGTCCACGAAGATTAGACCGTGCTCGGGGTCCACCGCGCCCTGCGCCGTCGCCACCGCCGGCAGCATCGACCCTGCGAAGAGCAACCCGATCCCGCTACGCAACGTTCGCTTCCACGGTACGAGGCGCACAGAATCGAACACGACATTCCTCAGCATGGTCGAGCAAAGTATTCAGCCATGGGCCGCCCGGCTAGCTGCCGCTGCCTGGCACGAGCCTTGTCACCCCCCGAGCGTTGCCATAGGATCGTTGGCGAATACTACGCGCCGAAGGGCGCCGGACTAACCCGTACCGATGACCGATCCAAACGATCTCGAGAAACAACACAGCCCGGTGGCGCTACCGCTGATCCTGCTTCTCATCTCGGTTACCCATCTCGCCTACGGTCCCTTGATCGAGTTGCGCGACATGCCGATGTTGCTGCCAGCCTTGATCGTCTCGCTGCTCCTCGGTCTCGCGTACGCCCACACCGCCTGGCGCGCACGGCGCGGCGAGGGCTTCCAGCAAGCCGTCAACTTGATCGTAGGTGAGGATGTCGGCGTCCTGTCCGCCGGCCTTCTCCTGGGTTACCCCTGGGCCGAGTATCTGCGGCCTGGGACGCTGGCTATCCTCATCCTGCAGCTGGCCTTAGCGTTCGCCGAGATCGTCAGACGCCAGGAGGCCAGTCGGCCCATCGTCCCCGCCTCCCGGCTCGCCTGGTTCGTCCTCGCCTACGCCCTCGCTTTTTCCGTCTACCTCTTCCTCAAGCCTTCCGGCATCTGGCAACCGGCCGCAATGTAGTACCACCGCGCAGACGGCCGATCAGACGTCCCGGCGACCAGCTAGACTGATATCACCTCACATGTTAGGTTTTTGGCGTGTCGAGGTCTGCTTTGGGCGGGTTGCTCGTCGTGGTGGGGGTGGTGATGCTCTTGCTGTTCACGTTCGTCGTGAACCTGCAGGGCGGCATGGCCTTTCTAGCCGTTTTCATCCTAGGAGTCGTCCCCACCGTAACCGGCTTCGCGGTTCTCAGAGCGTCTCGCAAGCGCGGGAAACCCGCACACGATAAGCTGAGCACGATCAAGGACCAGGTCGTGTGGCGCGCTATAGCTCAAGGCGGCCGCATCACAGCGGCAGAGGCCGCGTTGCACGCTGGCGCGCCCCAGCCCGAGGTGGAATTCGCGCTCATGGCGTTAGTCTCGGACGGGCGTGCAGTTGCCGAGCCGGGCGAGGCCGGCGAAATCGTGTACCGCATCGAGTCGGCGCTTTAGCCGGGGGCCGGAAAGAGCCGAACAGCGACGACCCCATGATAGTTCCTGTCTACACACTGAGATCGGCGGCGGGGAGAACAGTGGGCATTTCTGGCAACGCCAGGACGTCTTTGCCGCCAGTGTCCCCCCCCGATTGCAGCGCGCATCGTCGCGTGGCGGAACAGCGCGAGCGGCCGTAGGATGATGTCCGACCCCTCCTCGGTCGACGGAAGCACGGTCGATGAACTGACTGGCAAAGTCGTGTTGCTTATCGACGAGTCGCGGCCGTGGCACGACGCGACGTCGATGCATCGCGAGCTCTCTGCCAAGGTCAAGCACTACGTCCGATACATCCGCAGCCCATCCTTTGCCGGCGAGTACGGCCAGCGACCTCAGGACACGATCGTCCGCCTCGTCAGCCAGCAGCCCCCGGCCGAGGCCACGCTCGAGTTCTTCCGGCGGATTAGCTACGAGCTGCACAAGAACGGCATCGACTTCGAGTATCAGGTTGGGGAAGACGGCATTCCCGTCCTCCTGGGCCCAGGCATACCTGTGGCTCCTCCGCCCGTCGCCGCGGTGCCCCCGGAGCCGCCATCGGCGCCTTCAACTGTCGACGACAGACGCGCCGAGGAGGTTTGGGAAGCGAAAGAGTATGTGCGGGAGGCCGAGGCTGAAGAGCCAGGGATCGATGCCGAGCTAGCCGCCGAGATCGAGGAGGTCTTGGACACCTTGGAGGCCGGACCGGCGGAACCCTCGGCCGCCCGCGAACTCGACGAGGCGACGGCCGCTCTCGATTCCGAAGAGCCGGAGTCCCGCGAAGTTGCGGAGATTTCCGAGCCTCCCGAATTGTCCGCGGCGGTTGAACCCGCCTCGGTTTCGCCTGCCGACGAACCACCTGACTCGGCGCCCGGCCCCACAAGCCAAGAACAGGTCGAAGCGGAACTCCCTGGCGACGATGATTGGCAGGCGGAGTACGTGGACGAGGGGCCCAGCGAGTTGGAGCTGCTGATCGAGGCCCCTGACGATGTGGCCTCTCGGTTCATCGGCGTGGATGAACCGCCGGAGCAGCCCGTCGCGGCGGCGCCGGACGAGATAGAGGAGCCGCCTCCTGAGTCTGAGCAGACCCACCCTCCCTTCTTTCCGGAGGAGGAATTCGGGCGGTCGTTACCCCCTCAGGATGATGTCGAAACGCTGCTGCGGGGTGTCGAGGCGGCGCCGCTCGAGGCCGCGATCATCGAGACCAGCTCCGGCAAACGGATCCGGCTGGACGCTCAGCCGGCGGCGGCCAAACCGACGACGGACGAATCGCAGCCAAGCCTCGGTCGAGCCGTCGGCGCCGCGGTGGGCGCGGCGATCATCGGCGCCGTCGCTTGGGCCGCGCTATCGATTCCCGCCGCGCAAGGAGCCAGTCCACTGGCCCTCGCTGTGGCGCTGATGGTCGGCATGAGCGTGAGGCTGCGCGGCGCCGGGCGCACCGACGCGTTCCGACTGGTCGGTTGCCTTGGTACGATCCTCGGGTCCGCTCTGGGGGCGCTGCTAGCGACGGCAGCGCTGACGGGCTGGGTGGGGGGGCAGGGTCTCGAAGGGGTCGTCAATCTGTTCGTCGACCCGGCCAGTCTCTGGGCGGCGATCGACACCTATTTTGACCCGATCGACCTGGTCTCGCTGGTCATCGCGCTTTACATCGCTTTCAAGATCTCAGCGACACGGCCAGCCGACTAGTGGCAGGTCCGCCCCGTGGAGATCCAAAGCTTGCGCACTCTCTAAATTCTCGTAGCTTACAATACGTCCCGCCGGCGCCGTGCTCCGCGGTCGATTCCCCCGACACAGCAGTCAGATGGTAGTCGCCTCGCTGAAACGTACTCAGCGACGCCAGAGTTCTACTTGCCACAGGAGGTCAACGTGAGGGGAAGCAAACGATCTTGGTTCGCGACCATCGCGGCGGTCGCGTTCGTGTTGCCCATTGTCGCCGCTTGCAGCGATGACGACAGCACCGGTCCGACGACAGACCTCAATCCGACCGAGGCCGAGGCGGCGCTCGAACAGGTCATCGACCAGTACTTCACCGGAAACCCCGGCCTAAACAGCCTTGAGACGTTTGGCGCGGCCATCGGCAACGCGCTGCCATCCCTCGCACCGGCCGCGTTTACTCTCTATCCCGACGCACCGATGCTGTTCGGTATGGCCGACCGCTTGGGTCAGAACATGCGAGCGGTCTACGCTCGCAGTACGTCCTTGCCCATGCTGATGGCCAATATCCCGACGGAGGTCCTCGGTACGACCTTCGTCTACGATCCCGGGACCAGCCAGTACATTGCCTCCGACCGCACCGGGGCACCGACGAACGGCGTACGCTTCATCCTCTATGACGGCATCACAACGCTGAACGAAGTCGGCTACTTCGACCTTATCGACGCCAGCGACTTCGGCGTCAACCCAGCGTCGATCGACGTCACGTTCCGCGTGTTCATAACCGCCGTCAGCACGACGACGCCGGTCGTGAACTATCGCGTGACTGGCACGGCCTCGGACACCGGCGGCACGCTGCTCGTCAGCGGCTTCTTGTCCGACGGCAGCGGCCAGCTCGACTTCGACTTTGAAGTGACCGGAACCGAAGCCACTGGGTTCGATGCCGGCTTCACGCTCAGCGCCGGGAATATCTCCGTTACGCTCGACATTAGTGAGACGACGACGGGCAGCCAAACGCTCGAGTCGTCGATCACCGCGGGCTCGGACGAGATCAAGTTCATCATCACGATCGATGCGAACGGCAATATCCTGGGCGGCAGCGGGATCTTCTTCAACGATGGTTCCGGCGATGTACTCGTGGCCACCTTCAGCGGTAACATCGAGCAGGACAACGTCACACTGAACAACGCCCAGGGCGACCCGCTCACACAGCAGGAGCTGGTGGCCCTCGCCAATATCTTCGCCGCCATGGAGTATGCGTTCGTCGTGATGGAGGAATTGTTCGCCTTCGGCCTTGCCTTGGTCGGTATTTCCTTCTTCTTCTAAATCGTCACGACGCGCCCGCAGGTTTATTGACGTGGGCGGCCGCATGGCCGCCCACTTTGCTTCTATTGTCACCAGGCGTTACACACGTTGACCCGCGCACGACCGCGAATCTACTATTGACGCATGCAGCCGCACCCACAGGGCGGCACGATGGCAGCCGCCGAACTCCGTGGCTCGACGCCAATGATTGCGCGTGCCGCGCCGCTTGCAGCGGCGTTGGTCTTCTTCTTCGGCTGCGGCGACAGC
>JASFMO010000015.1:0-19989 GCA_050117535.1 Gemmatimonadales bacterium
CATCCGCCGTGAACGCGATCTGTCGACCATCCGCCGCGACCACGAGGTTCCCGACTCCCAGCGGCAAGTCGGTGACCTGCTGGGCCTCGCCTCCGTCGACGCGCTTGTACCAGACCTGCGAGCTACCCGAGCGGGTCGAGAGAAACCAGACCGTTCGCCCGGTCGGCGACCAGCGCGGACTGAAATCGCTGGCCTCGTGCGTCGTGAATCGCCGCAGGTCAGCGCCGTCGCTACGCATCAGCCAGATGTCCGTCCGGCGTCGGTTGGCCTCCCGATCCAGTTCGCTGACCACGAAGGTCACCCAGTCGCCGTCCGGCGACACCTGCGGATCGCTGATCCGGTCCATGGCGATCAGATCGTGAACATTGAACGCATGGTCGCTCTGAGCCTGGCCGAGCGAAGGCACAGCAAAGGCGAAGAACAACCCTACCGCAGCCGTCAAACCAGACAGTTTCATTCGGGTCCCTCCTTCCGATTTACGCCGTAACCAAGGTTCTCCAATCCGGCGACGCCGCGAGTGCCGCCGAAACCCCAGTCGTCGTTCAAGCGCGGACCACACCGACTAGCGCGCGGACCTCCAATCCGGCCACGCATCGAAAGCACCGTGTCGCGTCAAGTTCGTTCGCCCGCTGCCGTCGGGCCGGATTACGTACACCTCCGAGTCGTTCCCCGCCCGGACCGAAGAATAGGCGATCCACTCCCCGTTCGGCGACCAGGCCGGAACCCCGTCCTCGGCGGCATCTCGGGTCAGGGCGCGCACCCCGGCTCCGTCGGCGTTCATCACATAGATGTCCAAAGCGCCGGCTCGGTCCGACTGGAACGCGATCAGGCTGCCGTCCGGAGACCAGCAGGGCCGCCCGTCGAACGCCGCCGTGCTGGTCAGCGCGAGAGGGTCGGCCCCATCCGCTTCCATCACGTAGACGTTCGTGACCCCACCTTGCATCGAGTGGTAGGCGATCCGCTCTCCGTCCGGCGACCACACGGCGAAGCCCTGGTCGCCGCCGACCCCGCTCGTCAGGTTGCGTGGGTCGGAGCCGTCCGCGTTCATCACCCAGATGTCGAAGTCCCCGTCTCTGTCCGAGTGGAAAAGGATCGCGCCGCCATCCGGCGACCAATCGGGATGCGCATCTTGCGCCGGGTGTCCGGTCAGGTTGACTGCGCCTGAGCCGTCCACCTCCGCCACATACACCTCCGGATTCCCGTCTCGCAGGCTGTAGAAGGCGATCCGCTCGCCTGCCGGCGACCAGTCGGCCCACCCGTCGAAGGCGGGGTGATCGGTCACTTGCGAGACCCTACCGTCGGGCCAGAGCACGAAAACGTCACGATTGCCCGAGCGATCGGAGTCGAAGGCGATCGCCGTCGGTATCTCGACCGGCAGCTCCGGCTCCGTTGTCGCGCCGCAACCGCTGCACACGACCGCCACAGCCACGAGGTTTCTGGCCTGACCCAAGAACCGCCGACGCTCACGCATCGTCTTGAAGTCCTCGTCGAATCTTACCTTAACCGGCACCAAGATAATAAGCGTCTCCGAACGCCGTGGAAACGCGCATCCACAGTTTCGAGGTTTGCCGGCGGCTCCAACAGCAAGTGGGCCGCCCGGCCTCACGATGAAACCAGGCGGCCCAAATTCAATATTCGGTATTCTTCGAAATTCGATATTCGAAATTCGATATTCGGACTTCCCTAATAATTCTCCTCGCTCTCCTTCGTCTTCACCGGCGGCGCCGGACGCTCCGGCAACTGCTTCGGATCGCTACGCACCGCATCCAGCACTTCCTGGACCGCACGCTCCAACTGCAGGTCACGGCCTGCCAGAATCGACTCCACGGTGTTCTCGACCTCGATGTCGGGTGCCACGCCGTAGCCCTCGATGATGTAGCTGCCATCGGTGTCGTTGGTCGCGTACTGCGGCACGAACACGACTCCGCCGTCGATCAGCGCCCCGTGCCCGCTGATCCCGACCACGCCGCCCCAGGTACGCTTCCCGATCAGCGGCCCCAGGCCCGCCTTCTTGAACATCCCCGGGAAGATGTCGCCGTCCGACGCCGACGTCTCGTTGATCAGACAGACCAAGTGTCCGTAGAACACGGTCCCCGGATACGTGTCCGGCCAGTCGGCGGTACGGTTGAAGCCCGTGCTCAGCAGTTCCCGGCTCAAACGCTGGATCAGCATCGCCGACACGTTGCCGCCGCCGTTCCCACGCACATCGACGACCATCCCCTCCTTGCGGATCTGGCCGTAGTACCACTTGATGAACTCGCGGATGCCGTCGCCGCCCATGTCCGGGATGTGCATGTACCCGATCCGACCGTCGGTCGCCTCCTCCACGTAGCGGCGGCTCGCCGCGATCCGCGTGTAGTACTTCAGCGGCAGCTCGTTGGTGATCGGATCGACCATCACGTCGCGCGCTCCGTCCATCCTCGGTCGGCTGTTCACCTTCAGCGTCAGCGGCGCGCCCGCTTTGCCTCGCAGCATCCGGTACGGGTTGTCCGGCGCCTGCAAATCCTCGCCGTTGACCGCCAGGATGTAGTCTCCCACCGAGACATTCACACCCACCACGGTGAGGGGTGACCGGTAGCGGTCCTCCGCGTTGTCACCGTCGTAGATTTTCGCGATCCGGTAACGACCCGAACCCTCATCCAGCTCGAACGTCGCGCCCAGCAGGGCAAAGCTCGGCCGGTCGGGCACTTCGTAGTCACCGCCTTGAATGTAGGCGTGTCCCACGGCCAGCTCCGCAATCATCTCGCTGATCACGTAGTTCAGGTCGGACCGGTGCGCGACGTGGGCCAGCAAAGGACGGTACTGCTCGCGCAGCGCATCCCAGTCATAGCCGTGCATGTTGTCTACGTAGAACCAGTCGCGATAACGGCGCCACACCTCGTCGAAGATCTGGGCCCATTCCTCGGCCGGCTCGCGGTCCACCATCAGACCGGAAGTCGACACGGGCTTCTTCGTGCCCGAGGCATCCGCCTTCACGTCGTAGAGGCTGAAGGAACCGCCCTGGACGATCAACATCTTCTTCCCATCGTGCGAGAGGACGCCATTGCCGACTCCCTCCAGCACCGTCTTCTCCTCTCGATCCTTCATCGAGAAGATCTTGATCGAAGGGCTCTGCCCGCTCGAACCGCCGTAGAAGAAGGGCGCGCCCTCCACGTACAGCAGGTTCCCCTCGACCGCGGCCAGGCCGCCGTAGTTGCCGTTCCCAACCGGCACTCGGATCACCCGCTCGGCCAACCCCTCGAAGTCGATCGCGATCGGGCCCTCCCCCGCTTCATCTTCATCGTCATCGCCCTCGTCATCGCCATCGACCTCGACCTCGTCGCTCCGCGGCGGGAACGGATGCGCCACGTCTTCCCGCAACGTCACCGCGTAGATCCACGTCTCGCGGTCCACTACAAAGTTCCACTCGAAAGAACCGATCTGCGGCGCCAGCGCGCGATCCGACAGGTAGAACAGGTAGTCGCCCTTCGGGCCCCACGATGGCGAGAAATCGTTGAATATCTCGCTGGTGACTCGATGCAGTTGCCGGTCGGCCATGCCATACACCCAGACCGACGAGAACCCGTTGCGGTCGTTCAGCGTGAACGCTAACCAGCCGCCATTCGGCGACCACGTGTAATCGAACAGCTGGTACTGCCGCTCGTCGGCGACCTCGCGCTTCTCCTGGGTCGCCACATTCAGAACGTAGAGCTTTCCCTCTTTGTCGCTGTAGGCGATGTACTCGCCGTCCGGCGACCAGGCCGGCCAGTAGAGCATGCCCGTGCTGCCGCTCGTCAGCTGCTGCGGACCGCCCGACCCGTCCTGATTGATGACGTAGACCTCCTCCTCGCCCGTCATGTCGCTGACGAACGCGATCTTCGAGCCATCCGGCGACCAGCGCGCGTGCTTGTCGTGCGCGCCCGACGAGTTCGTCAGGTTCCGGGTCGCGCCATGCTCGATCGGCGCGGTGAAGACATCACCCCGCGCCACGAACAGCGCCCGCTCGCCCTTCGGGCTCAAGGCAAAACCTTCGATGTTGCTCGAAACGCTCATCTGGGAAGGCCGCGCCGCTAATCCATCCGTCGGCACGTTGATCGAGATCGGCGTCGCCGTGCCCGACCCCACATCGAAGATCACCAGTTCGCCGCCCAGTTCGTACACGACGCGGCTGCGCCCGTCGTCGCTCGGCCAGCGGACGTCCCACGTCGCGCTCTGCGTCAACTAGGTCGTCGCGTCAATGCCCGGATTGTAGGAGTAGAAATTCAGCGTGCCATCCCGATCCGAGGTGAAGTAGATCATCTCGCCGATCCACATCGGATCGCGATCGGCGCGCGGGTGATAGGCGATCCGCTGGGCTTGGTTCGCATCGAGATCGAAGATGTAGAGGTCCTGCGCCCAACCGCCCTCGTAGCGCTTCCAGCTCCGGAAGTCACGGAAGGGATAGGAGTACACCACCCGGTTGCCGTCGGGCGAGTAAGACCCCGCACCCGTCACCGGCATCGGCAGCGCCATCGGAAGGCCGCCCTCGGCCGGGACCGTGTACAGCCGGCTGTCCGTCAGATCCCATCCGTCGCCACGCAGCGAGCGGAACAGCACCGCCGACCCGTCGTTAGTCCAGCCGTAGACCTGGTTGTCGTAGCCCCAGCGCGGCGCCAGCGGGCCGCGCGCCGGATAGTAGGTCAGCTGCTTCGGCACTCCCCCGGTCGACGCAATCACGTACACCTGCTCGTCCCCGTCGTATTGCCCCGTAAAGGCGATCCACCGCCCGTCTGGCGAAAACTTCGGAAACAGCTCGAGTCCGGGGTGCGTCGTCAGGCGCGTCGCCGTCCCGCCGCCCGCCGGCGCCACCCAGAGATCGCCGGCGTACACGAAGGCAACTTGGTCGCCGTGAATGTCGGGGAATCTCAGCAGTTTCGTCTGCGCAGAGGCGCTTCCCGGCACTAGGGCCGCCCAGGCCAGCGCACAGACGCCTGCTGTCCAGGCGCGTCCTCGCATGGTCATCTCTCGCCTTTCTGTAATGTGGTTGATGGGTTGTTGCACACTCGTAGAACGTGGCTTTCGACGTAGCGCTTTCCGCGGCGCCACGCCGGCTTGCGAACGATGGTCTAGGGATACTCCGTATTTATTGATGTCCGTAGGCGTCCACAAGGTTGCCTGCTATCCGTTCCAACTCAGCCTTCGTCTGGCCCTCGAACCTCCGGGCGCAGACCACGTCGTACTGGTCGCACAGGCGGCGGCAGCCCGCCGCATCGAACATGAAGTCCGCCATGTTGAACAGTACGTTGTCTTCCTTCTGAATGTGTCCGCGCAACAACTGGATGTAGGCGCGTGCCGCGCTCTCGAACCGGGCCAACGGCTCGGTCTCGCCCTGACGCGCTCCATCCAGCGTCCCCGCCATCTGGGCAACCAGCGCCCGCCCCTGACGGTGCTCGAACAGCATCACCGCGATGGGCCCGCTGTCTTTCGGCATCCCCCGCTCTTCCAGCTCTGGAAACAACAGATCCTCTTCTTTGCCGTGATGGCAGAGATCCGCGAACAAGCGGAAGAACGCGACGCATTCCACCATGGCCTCGACATCCCAGTCGCCGGACTGGCCCTTCTCCACCACCCGCTCCAGAACCTCGAGAACTTCAAGGATCAGGCGATGCTCCTCGCGGAGCATCCCCGTCGCGGTGCGTCGTTCGGACATCTCTTCCCCCTTCGGTTCCTCGAACGCGGTGCGACCCCGTCGGCGCTCCGAGTCCGTTCGTCACCGGTTCTTTCGAGCGCCCCCGATCGGGCTTCCCGCCGGCAGCTCCATCGGGCCACTCGCAGGCGCGATCCCCTCCGACCGAACCTGCCAGCGGCGGATATCCTCCAACGCCAGCTGCTGATGCGGCGTCCGCTCGTCCAGCGCCTCCAGCCACACCGCCAGGTCCGCCGCCACCGCCGCCAGAACTGCCCTGACCTGTGCCGTATTGACCTCGCTCCCCGCCTCGCGCAGCAGATGGTCCAGGACGACGCGATCAACGGCGTGGCGGATCTCCTGCCGATAGGCCGTGCTCTCGCGCGGCGCGTACCAGGTCACCTCCAACGTCCGCTCGACGACCTCAGCCAGGCCGGGGTAGTCCTCATCTCGGGCATGAAACTCGACCAGTCGAGCCATCCGTTCCGGCTGCAGGATGAACCCGACCGTGAGGTCGGCCGCGCTGGTCGCGGCGCCGATCGGATCGAACGTCGGGCTCGTCCGCTTGCCGAAGAGCTCGCCGCCGTCCATCCGGAACGCCCGCGGCGGTATGATCTCCAGAATTCGCTCCGGGATGGCCAGAAACTCTGGCTCCAGCGTCAACAACACGGCATCCAGCGCCCGACGCTGCCGGTCGCCAGGCACGATCTCGATCGGCACCTGCCCGTCGCCGCGAACCGCATAGCTGTAGTCGGCGCCGCCCACCGAGTGAGCCGTCGCCTCCACCTGGTATCGGTGGTGCATGTAGAGCGGTACTAGGACCTCCTCCAAAGCGGCCAGCGGCTCGCCACGCCGGATCGCGCGCTCTCCGAAGGCCTCCAGTCCGATCCGCCTCACCTCGATCTCGTTTTCCAGCGCCGCTATGGGATCGGAGCCATTGTCCCAAAGCGCCGCCAGCGGATGCGCCGCCCCCGCCGGCCGGGCATCCTGGTCGCTGAGGAAGCGGATGCCCTGCTGCAGGCCTTCCTCCACGATCGCCTCCAGGGCGGCTTCCTCATCCGTCCCTTGCGGGAAATCGCTGTACAACCAGCGGATCACGAACCGATCGTACTCGCCCATCCCGACCGCGTACGCGTCCGATAGGTCGAGTCGTCCATCGCTCGTCACCTGCACCAGCGGCGCCGGATAGTCCATGACGCTGGCGCGCCCCGCGTACGTGCTGGCGATGTAGTTGTGCGCCAGTCCGAGGGTGTGCCCCACCTCGTGCGCCGACAGCTGGCGAATTCTCGCCAACGCCATCTCTACCGGATCGGCGCCGGAGGAGACTTGCGCCAGATAGTCAAACGTCGGACCGCCCGCCAACTCACACACGCCCATCGCGGAGTAATAGGGGGAGACCAGACCGGTACCGATAAGATGATCCTGTCGCAGCCGCAGGCTGCCCAGATTGACGTTTCCCTTCAGGATTTCACCGGTGCGCGGGTCTACGACCGTCGAGCCGTACGACCAGCCGCGCGTCGACCGGTGCGTCCAGTGTATCATGTTGTAACGCAAATCCATAGGATCGATGCCTTCAGGTAACATCTCAACCCGAAAGGCGTCGATGAAGCCCGCCGCCTCGAACGCCTCGTTCCACCACGCGGCGCCCTCGAGCAGCGCGCTGCGGATCGGCTCGGGCACTCCGGGATCCAAGTAGTAGACGATCGGTTCGACCGGCTCCGAGCGCTCGGCCGTCGGATCGCGCTTCTTCAGCCGATGCCGCGCCACCCAGCGCACCGAGAGCGGCTGGTCGATCGGCGTGGCGTAGTCGTGGAATTCGATCCCGAACGCGCCGACTCTGGGATCGGCCGCGCGCGGCTCATAACCATCATCCGGCAGCTGAACGAGCGAGTGATGCTGACGCAGTGTGATCGCCTCGCCGCTCGCCGCCGTGCTCCGCACCAGCGGCCCGGGGCGCTCGCTCGTGAAGGTCAGCCAGGTCTCCACCTCGGTGTTCTCGGGAAAGGCCCGAGTCCGCGGCATGTGGATCACGCTTCGGCTGCGCTCGAGCTTGTAGCTCCCCTGCCTCGCCGACTCCAGTTGACGGACGACGCCGTGCGCATCGCGCAGGAAGAAGTCAGTGGCATCGACCAGGACGCGCCGATCGCTCTCCGCCTCGACTTCGAAGCCCCAGTGGGTCGACGGGGCGAAGGCTTCCGACACCGCGCGAACCTCGTCCCGGTAGTCGGACCGGGCACGGTACCTGTAGTTGGGCTCGATCAGCAAGACGATGGGACCCACGCGTCGGGCCATGAGAATGTGTGTGTCACCCAACTGGCCACGATCCAAACCTACGGGGTTGCTGCCGAGGCCGGTCGACAGCGACACCTGGTAGAGGAACTCGGATTCCCAGCGATCGATCTCCCAATACAGCTTCCCCGTCGCCTCGTCCCAGTACAGGTCGAAGAAGCCTTCCAGTCGGCGCATCCCTTCCGTCTTCCGCTCGATCCTCGGAATCTCGTCCTGTACCGCTTCCGCACCTCGACCCGGGGCGACAAGGGCCAGCCCAAGGGTCAAGACAACGAAAAGGGCCCGCAAACCGCGGCGCCCGCTCTTCAGGCTCGGCTGTATCGAACTACGACCCGGCATCCTGACCTCCGCCATTCAACTCTGTTAACGCACCAGCTCGAGCTGGGCGACTCGCACACCCCCGCCCTCGCCAATCTCCGTCCAAGCCACGAGTATCGCGTCGTTGACTCTGGCCATCCGCGGGAACCCGCTACCCCTGGCGCCGGAAGTCTCAGCGACCACCTGCGAGGCTCCCAACGGACCGTTCGGCCAGAGGAGACGGACCCTGATCTCGGCCCCCGCCCCACCGCCGACGCGCTCCAGCCACGAGGCGACCGCCGCCCCGCTCTCCAGATACTCCACGTCCACGCGACCCAGCGGCTCGCCGTCATCGACGCGCAGCGGGGCCCCGAACGTCGCGCCCCCGTCGAACGAAAACGCCGCCTTCACGCGCGCCTGCTCCTCCGGGGCCGTGAACCACGCCACCACGACCGTGTCGCCCCGGGTAGCCAACTGGGGGCCGTTCACCGGGCAACCCGGATAGGTCCACGCGTCGTCGGCGACGTGCCCCGGCTCCGTCCACGCGCTTCCGATCCTTCGGACCACAGCGATGTTCCGAACCTCGCTTTCGCTGCGGTCGCGATACGCCGCGATCAGGCCGCTTTCGGTGGCCGCCAACGACGTCTGACAGCACTCGCAGGTCCGACCGTCCAGCAGGACGTCCGGACCGAAGGCGCCATCGGCACCGAACGTCGTCGCGCGCAAACTCATGTCGCCAACCGCGAGGTGCCCCGCCTCCGCAGAGCTGGCCTGCGCCATCTGCCGTCCGTCCAGCCACACCAGCGCCGCACCCCCCGTTTCCAGTGGCACCATCGACACGAAGCCATGCTCCGTGGGTGATGCATCCCGGTGCGGCGTCCCGGCCGGTGTCCAGTCGGCGCCACCGTCGCGGGAGATTGCCAGTCGGACATGATACGCGTAGGTCGTCTCTGCGACCCTTTCGGGCCAGTGCACCAGCCAGCTGCCGGCGCTCAGTACGACCAATGACGGGAAGTCCGCCCAGTTGACGAAGAAGCGGTCGCCCTCGACAATCGTGTTCGGCTGAGACCAGAGGCCCGCCTGCCGCACCGCGACGCGCAGCGCGTAGTCTTCGCCGCCCACCGGCTCGAACCACGTCAGGATGGCCCGCCCATCCCCCGCGCCGTACAGGTTCGGCTCCCCGCTGTCTGGAGCTCCGTAGAACTCGATCTCACCGACCGCCAAGCTCGGGGGTTCGGCGGCGCACCCCGCCCACAGCATCAGCGCCACCGCCAATCTGAGACTCCGAATCAGCATCGACCGCTCCTCATGTGTGTCCGGGACGATCGACCAAACTACCTCGGGAGCCGACTCGGCGCGACCATCCGGGGTCGGCAATCCTCTCGCTGCCCAATGCGGACTTCCGACCGGGGCTGTCGTTCGCTGTCTCCCGCGCCCTAGATCCTGGCCGTGTGTTCAGCGCCATTGTAGTTTCCGGACCCACAAGCCGGCCAGCGCCTCTTGGAGCCGTACCCCAACCTGGAGCCCCTATGGCAGCGCCAACACGCGAGCCGTTTCTCGTGGCCGCCGCTCAGGCCGCGCCCGTCTTCCTGAATCGAGAAGCAACCATCGACAAAGCCTGCGACCTCATGGCCGAGGCCGCCGCCGCAGGCGCGCGCTTGCTCGCGTTCCCCGAGTGCTTCGTCCCCACCTATCCACTTTGGGTATGGTTCATCCGACCCATGGAGACCGGGGCGCTGCGCGAGCTCTACGCGGAATTGTTGGAAAACGCCATCGAGATCCCCAGCCGATCCGTCCAACGACTCTGCGAGGCGGCACGCGATGCCGACATCACGGTCGTCATCGGTATGAACGAGCGGAACAGCGAAGCCAGCGGAGCGACGCTATTCAACGCCGCCCTCTGCATCGGATCGGACGGGAGCATCCTTGGCAAACGAAGGAAACTGATCCCCACCGTCGGCGAGCGGCTCGTTCACGGTCAGGGCGATGGCAGCACCCTCGACGTATGGGACACGGGGGTCGGCCGGCTCAGCTGTCTGACCTGCTGGGAGAACTACATGCCCCTGGCCCGCTACGCCATGTGGGCCTGGGGCGCCGAGATACACGTCGCTCCAACCTGGGACCGGGGTGAACCGTGGATATCGACGCTGCGTCACACCGCCAAGGAAGGTCGAGTCTACGTTCTGGGATGCTGCTCCGCCTTACACCGCGACGCTATTCCCGACAGCTACTCCTTCAAGCAAAGCCTTCCCCCGGAGCTCGAGTGGGTGAACCCCGGCGATAGCGTCATCATCGACCCCGACGGCAAATTCGTCGCGGGGCCCATCAGCCACGAGGAAACGATTCTCTACGCCGAAGTCGATCCGCGCAACCTGCGTGGACCGCGGTTCCAACTCGACGTCGCGGGTCACTACGGCCGGCCCGATATTTTCCAACTAACGGTCGACCGCGGCGAGCGGCCCGCCATCCGGACGCGAGAGCCAGCGGAGGACTACCCGGACACCGACGAGGAGACCTGATCGCTATGTGCAGAAACATCAAGAAGTTACGCCGGCCGGAAGGCCAACCCAGCGATGAGGAATTGCACGAGGCGGCACTTCAGTTCGTGCGCAAGCTGACGGGCTATCGAGTGCCGTCACGCGCGAACCAAGAGGTCTTCGATGCAGCCGTTGCTCGAGTCGCCGCGGCCACTCGGCATCTATTCGAGAACCTGGTTACCCGGTAGAGCGTCCCGGCATCGCCACGCCATCGGTCTGGTCATCGTCATCGTCATCGGGCAAACCTGACCTCCGCGCGTCCACGCTAGCTCCGCAAAGGCCGTTTGCAGTCCGTTGCCGCCTCCCCGCGAGCCAACAGCTCTCGGATTCGGCCGCCCAGCTCCGAGGGCGTATACGGCTTCTGCAGGAAGTCACCCTCCATAACGCCCTCGCGACTCATCGCGTCGGCGTACCCGGACGCGTAGAGAACCCTCGTGCCGGGGCGGCTCAGCGCCACGCGCCGGCCCAGCTCCAGACCGTCCATCCCGGGCATGACGACATCGGTGACCATCACGTGAATATCGTTCGGGTGCGTCTCGCAAATCCGCAGAGCCTCGTCTGCATCGGGAGCCTCGAGCACCGTATAACCTTCCCGCTCCAGTCCGCGTCGCATCGGTCCACGCAGCGCCGGTTCATCTTCCACCAGCAGGATCGTCTCGCAAGCCTCCACGGCGGCGAACGGTCGGTGTCGTACTCGGGACTCATTCATCTCTTCCCGTGCCTCGATCTGCGGCAGGAAGATCTGCACGCTGGTGCCCTCGCCCCGTCGACTCTCCACGGCGATGTGGCCGCCGCTCTGCTTGACGATCCCGTACACGGTAGCGAGCCCCAGTCCGGTCCCTTCTCCCTTCGCTTTCGTCGTGAAAAACGGCTCGAAGATCTTCGAGCACGTGTCCTCATCCATGCCGATTCCCGTATCCTTGATCGTCAACTTGGCGTACTTGCCCGGTGGGATGATCTCGCCGTGCGCCTTTGCCTCGCTGTTCAGCTCCGCGTTCTCCGTGATGATCGTCAGCCGTCCACCGCCCGGCATCGCATCACGCGCGTTCACCGCCAGGTTCATCACGACCTGCCCCATCTCGACCGGATCCGCCATCGTGCTCGCCAGAGCCGCATCAAGCGATGTCACCAACTCCACATCCTCGCCGATGATCCGCCCCAGCATCTCCAGCATCTCCATGACGACGCTGTTCAGGCTGAGCACCTTAGGTTGGAGAATCTGGCGCCGGCTGAAAGCCAGCAATTTCCGCGTCAACGCCGCCGCGTGATCGCCCGCCGTGTGGATCTCTTCTATGTCCCGGCGCTGCGGGCTGGATGGCGGGAGATCCTTCAGCACGATCTCGCAGTTGCCCAAGATCACCGTCAACAGATTGTTGAAGTCGTGCGCGATGCCTCCGGCCAACCTGCCGATGCTCTCCATCCGCTGCGACTGGACCAGCTGCGCCTCCAGCTCGCGCGACTGGGTCACATCGACCATCACCCCCATGATACCTGTCACCAATCCATCGCTGCCGTACAGCGGCGCCGTGTACACGTTGAGGACCAGCGGTGTACCGTCCTTCTTCTGACGTCGCACCTCCGCGCCAACCACCGAGGCGCCGCGCATCACCCCCTCCAGCCGCCGCCGAAAATCATTCAGATCATCAGCCTCCGCAGACCCCGATGCCATCCCCTGCGCGTCCTTCTCGCTCCACCCCAGCATCCGCAGCGCAGCACGATTCCAGTTCAACACCCGCCCCTCCAGGTCGAGCGAGATCAACGCCACCGGAGCGGCATCGAACACGGCTCGCAGCTTCTCGGTCGCGCGCCGGAGTTCTTCCTCCGCCTCTTTCTTCTCCGTGATGTCCTCCAGCGCACCCGTGTAGTACCGCACCACTCCATCGCGGCCCAGCACGGCCCTCGCGGTATCGCGTCCCCACATGATCGAGCCATCGTAGCGCCGCAGCCGGACCTCGTAGTCTCGAACCAGATCCTCCCTCTTGAGACGAAGCTGCCAGCGCTCTCGGTCCGCGCGATCCGCATACAGCTCGGTCGCATTGATGCTCAGAAGGCTGTGCCGGTCCGGGTACCCAAACATCCTCACCAACGCTGGATTCGCATCCAAGATCTCACCCTCGGCGGTCGCTCGGTAGAGTCCTACCGGTACACCGTCGAACAACTCGCGGAACCTTAGCTCCGCATCCTCCACCGCCTGGCGATGCCAGGCTTCCTCGAACGCCGCTTGCTCCTGCTCCGGAACGCTCGCCAACGCGCTTGGCAAGTCGCCTCCCGCATCTTCCAGCGTCTCGCAGACCACGCAGTCTCCGCCCTGGCTGCGCGCCCGCCGCAGCGCCTTTCCTGCCGCATCGAGCAAGTCACCCGCGCTGCGCATCCACAGCTCGTAGGGTGCGACGCCGACGCTCACCGAAAGCCGCAAGCCCGTACTCTGCTTCGTCGCGACGACGGCGGCCCGCGTCCGTTCCGCGAACACCCACGCCCCATCGACCTTCTCGCCCGACAGGATGGCCAAGAACGCGTCGCCGTCGTAGCGGCCGCCAATGTTCATGGTCCGAATCTGGCCCGCGAAGATCTCCGAGACCGACTGGATCGCCGCGTCGCCCGCCTGCTGGCCGTGCCGGACGTTGTAGTCCGCCAGGCCATCGATATCGACCAGAGCGATGCTCAGCGGCCGGCCCCGCTGCGCGGCCGCAAACTCCTTCTCGAGCATGAAATCCAGCAGACGCCGGTTCGGCAAACCCGTCAGCGTGTCGCTGTAGGCCAGCACCAACGCCTCACGACGCTCGCGCTGCAGTAGCTCCGTTACCAACGCCAGCCCCGCTCCCACCGCCACGACCACCACCACCACCCACAGTAGTAGCTTCCAGTCGACGGCTACCCCCAAGCCGAATTCGGCGATCAACTCGATCCCCAGTAGCAGCATCGTACCTGCCACCAGGACGCGAGCCGCGCTGCGCCAACCGCGGTAGTAGGCCAGAACGAAGGCGGGGATGAGAATCAGCAGCCAGGTCAGCGAGTTGTAGCCAGCCAGCACATCGGGTCTCGTCAGAGCGGCCCATGCGGCGACCGTCAAGGCGATGAGGCTGAGCGGGAGCACGCGCACCGGGATTCGACGCCGAGCACCCGGCAGCCGCTCTGGGGCGAGCTGCGTGGATACGTCGTGCCGCGGGTGTCCCTCGACCATGGGGCAGACTCCTGGTACCGATCGAGTTCGTGTTACGGGGGAGGTCCGAGGGGCGATGCGTCGCGACCGACGCCGCTCTCGGAAGGCGGAGGGGACAGCTTTACTGCCAGCCCTAAAGATCTAAGAGGAACGCAATCTTGGCAAGTTTCGAACGATGAGGATGACGATGACGATCACAAGCAGGATCACGACCATCATCGTAATCGTGATCGGCTTTGCACTTACAGCGGCAAGAGCGTCCCGATACCGTCGCTCAGCGCCCGGCCGTAGATCAGTTTGGCCGTGACCATATCCTCGAGCGCGAGGCCGAGATTCATGCAAACCACCCGCTCTTCCGCCGACTCGCGTCCGGGGCTGGCGCCGGTCACGATCTCTCCCAGATCGGCATACGGGCGCGGCGTGGCCCGGAAGTAGCCCACCTGCCGGTAGTACTCCATCTGCCCGGTGTCGTCCGTGGCCAACTTGTCCACCTCGTCCAGCGCCTGCCCGCTCCAGTACGAGTCGAAGTCCAGAGCGCATCCGAAGGCGCCAGGCGCCAGCCAACCGGCCTCGATGACCGGTTGCGGGTTCTTCAAGATCGGACCGCTCGTTACCACCAAATCCATCTCGTTCACCGCCTCGCGGGCACCCTTCACGACCTCGACAGCGAGTCCGTGTCGATCCCCCATCTCCGCCGCGAACCGCTCAGCCGCCCTGATATCAATATCGTACGCTCGCGCGCGTTCGAGATCGAAGACGCTGGCCAGCGCCTCGAGATTCGTTCGTCCCTGAACGCCGCAGGCGAGGATCCCGACGCTCCGGCTATCGGTTCGCGCCAAGTACTTCGCCGCGACGGCGGTGGCCGCTCCCGTCCGCATCGCCGTGATCCAGGTCGCATCCATCACCGAGATCGGCACGCCGCTGTCAGGATCGTTGAGGATCACCAGGCCGCTGATGTACGGCAGACCTTTGTCGCGGTTGTCCGGGTATCCCGATACCCATTTCATCCCGGCCGCTTCCAGGCTCGGAATGTACGCCGGCATCGCGTGGATGAACGCATCGGGACGCGTGTGGATGCCGGGTTTGGGCGGCATCTCCACGCGGCCCTCCCCTTTCTCCACGAACATGGTCTCCAACGCCGCGATGATCTCGGCCATCGTCAGGCCGAGGGCGGACACATCTTCAGCCGATAGATAAAGGACCTCACCCGCGTTCATCACAGTTCTTTCTAACCCAGTTCGAACCAGGCTTCGAGCTCATCAGCACCCCACGGCTCGCCCGTGATCGGCTGATATTCGTTCTTCGCGCTGGAATAAGTGTAGTCTCTTCCCCATTCGCCATGGCTACGCACGATCTTCGCGATGGCGTCGATAATGTACTCCAACTCTTCGTCGGTCGTCGTCGGATGCAGCGAGACCCTCACCCAACCCGGCTTTTCCGACAGGTCGCCGCCGTCGATCTTGTCGGTGATCCGCTTCGACTGGACAGGATCCACGTGCAGCAGATAGTGACCGTAGGTTCCAGCACAGACGCAGCCACCGCGGGTCTGCACGCCAAACCGATCGTTCAGCAGCTTGACGATCAAGTTGTAGTGGATGCCGTCGACGTAGAACGACACGATGCTCTGCCGATCCTCCAGATGGTCGGCCATGATTCGCAACCGGGGAATGCGCCGCAGGCCGTCGAACGCCATTCGTAGCAGTTCTTCCTCCCGCGCCGCCATCTTCTCCACACCCATCTCTTCCTTCAACTGGATGCACAGCGCCGCTTTGATCGCCTGCAAAAAGCCGGGTGTGCCACCGTCCTCGCGTTCCTCGATGTCCTGGATGTACTTGCGGCCGCCCCACGGGTTCGTCCAATCGACCGTTCCGCCGCCGGGCTGGTCCGGGACCTGCCTTCGGTAGAGGTTCGAGTCGAAGATCAGCACGCCCGACGACCCCGGGCCGCCTAAGAACTTGTGCGGCGAGAAGAGAATAGCGTCCAGTTTCTCCAGCGGGTCGGGCGGGCGCATGTCGATCTTGGCATACGGAGCCGAAGCGGCGTAGTCGACGAAGCACAGACCTCCATGCTCGTGCATGACCTTCGCCAGCTCGTGTACTGGCGGCCTGACGCCCGTGACATTCGAACACGCCGTGAAGGCGCCGATCTTCAGCTTGCGGTCGCCGTGTTCTTCCAACAGCCCCCGCAGACTGTTGGGGTCCACCAACCCGATTTCGTCCGGCTCGATGCACACCACGTCCGCTATCGTCTCCAACCACGACGTATGGTTCGAGTGGTGCTCCATGTGCGTGACGAAGATCACGGGACGGTAGCGATCCGGCAATGAGACAAACGGCGCCAACTGCTCGGGTACTCGCAGTCCTAGTATTCGCTGGAACTTGTTGATTGCGGACGTCATGCCGAATCCCGGCGTCAAAATGACGTCCTCGGCTCCGGCGTTGACATGGCGCTTGATCAGTGCGTGGGCGCGCCGGTAGGCATGGGTCATCCGCGTCCCAGTCACGATGGTCTCGGTGTGCGTGTTGGCAACGAAGGGCCCGAGCCCACGAGAAAGGCGGTCCTCGATCGGAGCGTAGAGTCGGCCGCTCGCCGTCCAGTCGGCGTACACGAGTCGTTGCCTGCCGTAAGGGCTCTCGAACTCCTGATCGACGCCGATGATCTGGCGCCGAAACGGCTCGAAGTAGTCCTGTAGTCTCTTCATTCGGATTGGGGGCTTTGAATCCACGGATCCTGTCAACCGGATATCGGCGGTTGACCCAACTTGTAGCGAACGCCCTAATATAGTCGAGATCGGCCCCGGAGGCCGGTCCGGCAGACTCGCCCATGCGCCGTGTGAGTCCGAAACTGCGAAACTGGTGACAGTTCGACCGCGTAGGGAAAGTCAAACGACAGCCTCTCCGGTCACCCATCAACGACCGGACCCAGTCCAATGCCTGTTGAACCGCTAACCACAGAGGTCGACCGATGACGTACGTGCCCACGCCGGTCGTTGTTCCTCAGGCCTCGATCCAGGCTCGCGAGCTGGCCCAACGGATCGAGCAGACGATCATGGAATATCGCCAGAACCACCGCAGCCTGAGCGACGTGGAAATCCAGCAGGCCCTGCAGATTGCCCAGAGCCACGCCGGAGGTGGACGGCGCGCCCGCATGCTCGTCGCCCTCGGCCTGGGCCTCACCGGCCTGCTACTGCTCGGAATGCTGCTAGCCGGACTCTACTTGAGCTGAGACGCGAATCGGTCAGCCACCTGCATCGCCGGACTGGGCACGCATCGCCTCGTGCCGCTCGCGGTGCATCCGCACCTTGGCGATTCGCCAGGCGCCTGCCCCGACGATCAGAACCACCGCCAAACCTGCGATCCAAAGCGTGAAGGCGCTCGCCCACTCGAGGATCGGCTCCAACTGCGGTGCGAACATCCAGCCCAGACTCGCATAGACGCCGGCCCAGATCACCAGCGCGATCAGGTCCAGCAGCGCGAAGGTGCCAAGCCGAATGCCGGCGAACCCCGAGGCCGCTGCGACCAGATTGCCCGCACCCGGCAGGAACTTCGCCGGCAACAAGAAGCCCGGCCCCACCGCCTGCACCCGGCGCTCGACGCCCAGTACGCACGCCATCGGGTTCGAGGACAGGCCGCAGACGATGTCGACCAGACCGGGTCCCCGCCAGCGCGCCAGGCCGTACCACGTCAGGTCGCCCAACAGGCCGCCGAGCGCGGCGCTGCCGATGATGCTCGCTAACGATGCCTCCCCCGAAGAAGCCAACGCCCCTGCGATCACCAGGACCGGCACACTGGCGATCGGCGCCCCGGCGAACTCCAAGAAGCCCACCGCGAACAGGAGCACGTATCCCCACTGATCCAGCAGTAGCGCCAGCTGCTCCATAAGCGATTCCTATCAATTGAGCCAATGATCCTTGACCCGGTGAACCCCGGAAGGCTGGCCCGGGTTCCGCCAAACCTAGAGTACCAAAAACAGTGCAACAGCTTACTGAATCTCCGATTAACGCCGCAATGGCGAGCAGCGAACCCGGGCCAGGTCAGGCGTCACCCAAGCGAAGTCGCTCCCCACATTGGCCGCCTGAGCCGGACATTGTGACCGAAACCCGGTGGGTCTCACGACCTAGACCGCGTCTGAGGTATATCACATAACACACTGCCAACTAAGCGCTTAGGGTCACACAACCTCTGATGGCACACCCGTTGCCTCTCTGCTACGGCGCAGGCGGATGGTTCCCTGTCCCCGATTCCCCTCCCCAAGCCACCAATCCCAGACACAGAATCCTCACTCGGATGGAGTCCCGATGTTGAAGCTGAAATCTGCAAAATCCGACCGCAAAAGCGACCGGTTCCGAAGCGAAGCGGGAATGGGCCTACCCGAGGTCCTCGTCTCGCTGCTGGTTTTCTCCGCGGCGATCCTGGGCATCGTCGGCACGTCCGCCCGCGTGGGCCTGGCCGTCAACGGCGCCCACGGCCGATTGGCCGCTCAGGCGGTGGCTCGGCAGCAGGCAGAAAGGCTGCTGGCCCAGCCGGCCAGCATGTCGCTCTCCGGTAAGACCAGCCGCGACGGAGTGACCATGGCGTGGACGATTTCGGAGAGCAACGCCGGCCGGAAGGTGCAGCTGGCGTATCGCTATGTCCTGCCCAGCGGCGCCCGCATGGACACGCTGACCGCCGCCACGGTGCGGCGTTGAGCGTGTGAGAGGATGAAGATGAAGATGAAGATGAAGATAAGAACGAGGATCATGGACAGGAGCGGCGCTGGCCTGGTCGAGTCGATGATCGCCATCACGCTGATCAGCGTGATCTTCGCGGCGATGGTCGGGACGGCCGTGCACCAGCAGCGGTTCTACCTGGTGGCCGGCGACGCCGCCAATGCCGTGGCGACGCTCGAGCGCTTGGAGACCGTGACTTCGGTGGAGTTGCTGCCGCTGAACGGCGCGGCCGGTGACATCACCTACGCCGGATCGGATTCGATCGCCGTGCGGGCCTACCGTGGCGCCTATTCGATCTGCGCCAAGTACGCCACCTCCCCGGTGCACGTGAAGGTGCGGCCGCTGACACAAGTACTCGCGCCACAACCCGACAGCGGCATCGTCTACTCCAGCGGCACTCAGGGCACGCTGGCCGACGACCACTGGAAACCCATCTTGATCAGTTCCGTCAAAGCTGATCTCTGCCCAGACAGCACGCGCGGCTACGACCTCGAGGTCCACGGCCTGGCCGGAGCCCTGGGTGAGATCCCCATCGGTTCCCCTCTGCGCCTTTACCGCCACGGCAGCTACTGGCTAACGACCGAGGGTGGTGACTGGCACCTCAAGACCGACGCGCTCCAGGGAACGCCGACTCTCGTCGGCGGTCCGCTGGCCCCTGCCGATTCAGCCGCTGGGTCCGTCCTGGCGTTCCGCTACCTGAATAGGTCCGGCAACGTCACGACCCAGTTGGACAGTATCGCCACGATCGAGATCGATGCGGTGACGTTGGGCGCGGTGCCCAGCCGGCGCACCGGCGAGCCGCTGCGGAAAGACCGCACCGTATCGATCCGGCTCCGCAACGCTGAATTCTGAGGTAGGGCCATGAAGAGCAGAAACCACTTAGAGTGCAACCGCGGCTTCGGCCTGGCGGCCACGATCATGCTGCTGGTGATCTTCGCCCTCCTGGGCCTGACCGGCATGTCGCTGGCTCGCCAGGAGCAGCGCAGCCAGATCCGCCGGACCGCGCGCGCCAACGCCTTCTACGCCGCCGAGACCGGCCTGACCGAGGGCCTCAGAAACTGGACGAAGCCCGCGGGCGTATTGCCGGCCGGCACCAGCTGGTACGTGACCAAGGGCGCCGTCCCCGGCGGCAGCCGCTACAAGGTCGAAGTCACCAAGCTGGATGAGAACGCGATCCACGCCCTGTACTCGGTCCGCTCCGATGGCTATGCCCGTGATGGCACGACGCAGCACGTGGCCCTACTGGTCAAGACACTCGTGGTCGAGAATCCGATGAAGGCCGCCCTCGAGGTGCTGGACAGTGCCTCGGTGCGCGGCACCACCACGATCAGCGGCGTCGACGGGATCCCGATCG
>JASFMO010000016.1:0-19324 GCA_050117535.1 Gemmatimonadales bacterium
TGCTCAGACGGCGGATGCGCTCTTGTTCCAGAAAGTACAGGTCCTGTAGCTCGCGGACTTTGTCGTCTCTGACCTGACGGAGACCTTGCACGTCTCTCTGTAGCTGGTCGTACTTGTCCTGAAGCAACTCCTTCAGCTCTTCGACCTGCGAGACCAGTAGCCGATCGTGCAGGGCGACGAGGTATAAGTACTGGTAGCGGTTGATCAGGTCGGCGAAGCTCTCGGCGGCGAGCAAGATCTGAGCGTCCCCGAGAGCGCCACGTTTGTAGAGGTCACGTACGCGTCGGGCGAAGAGGACCCTCTTCTCCACGAGTTGATCCTGCGTCCGCAGTAGGTCGGCGGTCGCTTCCAGAACCTGCTGATCACGCATGGCGAGTTGATGGTCGAGCTCCCGGAGCAGCGCCTCTTGGGTGCCGATCTGCTGGTCGAGGTTGTCTAGCTCGGCCTCTGCGTCGTGGACGGCCGACGTAAGCGCCTGCATCTCGCTGCGAAGCCTTTGTCGCTCGGCTCGAATCTCGTCGAGGCGCTCGCGACTGAGTTGAATCTGCTCGGCGAGCGGCCTGACGGGGTCCTGGGCCAGCAGTGCCACGGTGCCGCCGAGCAGCAGTGCCAGCGCCAGCGCGATCCGGCCAGGGTGAGCTGGCGGCGTCCTACGCATAGCTGGCCAGGTGTTGTCGGAGCGCGGAGGCGCTGGCGAGGAGGCCGAGTAGGCCGCCTGCCAGGGTTCCTGCCACCAGCCAGAGCGGGGGCAACCACTCCAGGTCGATAAGGGAGCCGTCAACGAGTCTGAAGGATCCGTAGGTCAGGGCCAGGGCGATCAAGCCGCCGGCCAGACCGGTCAACAATCCCTCGAGGAGGAATGGACGACGAATGAAACCGTCGGTGGCGCCGACCAGCCTCATGATGGCGATCTCCTCGCTCCGCGCCAATACGGCCATCCGAATGATCGTGCCGATGATCAGAACGGCGACGACGGCGAAGGCGATCCCGAGGATACCGGCAACGTAGCCTGCGAGCAGGCGCAACTGATAGATCTTGTCCAGCCACTCGCGGCCGTAGCGCACGTCTTCGACGAAAGGATAGAGTGCTATGAGTTCCGCCACGCGTTCGACGGAGGCCGGGTCGCGCGACTCGGGTTTGAGCTGGACCTCCAGACTGGCCGGGAGTGGGTTGATCTCGAGGTCGGTGAAGACATCCCTAAACTCCTCGAGTTGCTGCATGGCGGCGCGCATCGCCTCGAACTTGGAGACGTGCACCACCGAGTCGACTTCGGGGAAAGACCGTATGTCGTTTTGGAGTACTTCCAGCTGGGTGGCCGAGATATCGTCTCGCAGGTAGGCCACGACCTCGACCCGCTCTTCGATCGCCTCGAGGGCGACATCGACGTTGTAGGCCACGATGGCAAAGGCTCCCAGGACAAACAGGCTGAGACCGATGCTGGTGGCCGAGAGAACCGTAAGGATCGGAGCTCGGCGGAAGGCCGCGATGGCTTCCTTAGCGCTATGATTCGCCATTCTGATCCGCCGAGTCGAAGACGATGGCGCCCTCCGACAACTCGATCACGCGGTATTGGGAGTATCGCCGCACCAGGTCGAGATCGTGGGTCGCAAGCAGAACAGCCGTGCCGGAGGCGTTGATGTCACGTGCTAGATCGAATATCCCTCGCGCGGCACGCTCATCGAGATTTCCCATCGGCTCGTCGGCCAGCAAGACAACCGGATCGTGGATCAGCGCGCGGGCCAGTGCGATGCGTTGCTGCTCTCCTCCCGACAATTCAGTCGGGAAGGCTCCCGCCCGCGCGGCTAAGCCGACTTGGGCAAGCAGGCGTTGCACCTTGCTCTTGACCTCGGTTGAGCGAGCTCCCGTTACTTCTAGGGCGAAGGCGAGATTGTCCGCCGCCGTCCGATCACGGAGCAAGCGAAAGTCCTGGAAGACCATTCCGACGCGGCGTCGGAGCTTGGGGATATCGCGGCGCCTGATCCGCTTCGACGAGAAACCGGAAACCCGCACTTCGCCGTCGGTGGGCTGCTCCGCCATGTGGATCAGACGGAGTATCGTACTCTTGCCGGCACCGGACGGCCCGGTCAGGAACGCGAACTCCCCCTTCGCCAAGTGAAACGAGACGTCCTTCAAGGCGAGCCCCGAGCGGGGGTATTCCTTGTATACGTCGATTAGTTTTATCACGGGACGCGATTCCCGTGGGCGGAGCTGAAGTATGCAGGGGTGGTCGCCTTCATCCGTCCGCCAATCTATCGGGGTGGGAGCGCGCCGTCAAAGCGCGTCGCGCGAGGTTAACGGCGGTCTCCAGCGCCGCTCGCATCGAGGACGGGTCTGCGCGACCGGTCCCGGCGATGTCGAAGGCCGTACCGTGGTCGGGGGAGGTGCGCGGGAATGGCAGGCCGAGGGTCACATTCACCGCACGCCCGAAAGCGGCCGTCTTGATCGCGACCATTCCCACGTCGTGATAAGGTGCCAAAACCGCATCGGCGGCGCCGCGCATGGCTCGAACGAAGACCGTGTCGGCTGGGAGCGGCCCCGAGATCTCTATCCCTTCACGACGTAGGCGCTCGATCGCGGGCACGCAGACTCGGGCTTCCTCATCGCCAAAGAGACCCTCGTCCGAGGCGTGCGGGTTGAACGCGCACACCAGCAGGTGTGGCTGTCTCACGCCCCAGAAATCTCGGAGCCCACGGTCCGCGAGGGTGGCGATGCCGTGCAGCCGGTCCGCCGTGTAGGCCGTGGGGACCTCTCGAAGCGCCATATGTCCGGTGACCAGCACGACTCGAAGCGGCCCTCCGAACGGCGTCTTCTCGGCTGCCAGACAGAGTGCGGTTTCAGGCACGCCGGTAAGGTCACGCAACATTTCGGTGTGACCGGGCCACTCGTACCCAGCTGCGGCGATCGCCGCCTTGCTGATTGGCGCGGTCACGATGGCGTCGACGGCGCCGCCCGCGGCGAGCGCAACGGCGTGCTGGACCGCGAGCACCGAGAGCCGGCCGGCCTCTGCGGCCCCCGAGGCGGCGGACCAGCGCCCCACCGAGTGCAAGTCGAATCCGAGCGCTTCCGGCATTTCGGGCCCAACGATGACGACGTCGGCCGCGATGGGTTCCGGATCACGCAGAGCCCTGGGCGTGATTTCGGGGCCGATTCCCCGCGGATCGCCCAAGGTGACTGCGATCTTGGGTCGTCGCTGGGCCTCGATCGGGGCCGTGCGGTTATCCAGTGGGGAAGAGTCCCTCAAAGCGTATTTCGATGTAGGTCGATTCGCGTAGCTCATTCACTACCCGTTGCAGCATCCGGTCCTGCTGTATCTGTTGTCGAATGCTCTCGCGGGCATCGTCGAGAGTCCACTCGCCGCCGGCATCGAGGGCGATCAGTTTCGCCACGATCCACTTGGGGGCGACACCGGGCAAAGACAATTGGAACGGGCCCAGGACGTCGCCGGGCTGAGCCCCGCTCAACATCTGCTGGTACTCGGGTGGAAGACGGTCTTGTGGAAAGTCGGTGAGGCTGGAACGCTCGTTGGGATCGCCGTGAAGGTCGATCAGCGAGTCGATATCGGCGCCCGACTCCAAAGCGGTGGCAACGTCGGCCGCCAACTGATGGGCCGCGGCCGTGTCCTGATCCGTCATCTCGGGACGGATCAGGATGTGGCGAGCCAGGCGCTCGTCGCCGCGGATTCGCTCGAGTTTGATAATGTGGAAGCCAAAGGGCGTCTCGACGATGTCGCTGATGTCGCCCGCCTGCATGGCGAACAGCGCGGTCTCGAACTCGGCGACCAACTCACCGCTCCTGACCCAGCCGAGCTCACCACCCTGATCACGCGTGCCCGGGTCGTCCGAAAACTCGCGCGCCAGGCGCGCGAAATCCTCACCTGACCTTGCCCGGGACAGGGCCTGAGCGGCCTCTTCCTCGGCAAGAAGCCGCGCGTCACGGGCCGGTTCAGGCGCCAGCACAACCTGCCTCAGTGTCACGGTTGCCGGCCGGGCCCCGAGTGCTTGCCTCTGAGCCTCGAACCGCTCGGCGATCTCTTCATCGCTGACGGGCACCGGCTGCATGCTGGAAACCCGCATCTGCAAGTAGCGATTGGTCAGCAGTTCCGCCCTCGTCTGCTCGGTGATGCGAATACGGTACTCGGGCGCCGTCACACCGTCGGCGGCCAGAGCCTGCTCGAACTCGAGTTGAGTTGGGAACTGGCTGCGCGCTCTGGCGATTCTCTCGTCGACGACTTCGTTGAGCTCGCCCTCCGTAATCGTGATGCCCTCACGCTCGGCATGAATGACGAAGAGCAACTCGTTGATCTTCTGATCGAGAACCTGACGCAGGAAAGCCTCGAGTTGCCGCGGTTCTTGCGGGATCCGTATGTTTTGCTGGAATTGCAGCCGCAGCACGTACTCCTGCAGATCACTCTGCAGCACGGCGGTGTCAGCGACGATGGCGATCACACGATCGACCAGCGTCGATGGATCTTGGGCCCAAGCGCTCTCGCCGACAGTGACTGGCGCGCCAAAAGTCGCGGCCAGACAGAACCAGCCGGTCAGAATCGGTTGGGTTCGCCTGAGAACGCGGTCCATGCGCTCCTACTCCGGCCTGGCTGCCGCGCCCGGCACAGCATCGGCCCCGTCCACCCGCCGTTGTCTTATCGCCGTAAGGCGTTCGATCACGGCTTGCGATCGATCGGGGTAGAACTGAATCGCTCGGCCCTGCCGCAGCGCCGCTCCGACTTTCTCGAGCGCCGCCGGGCTTCGCCGGCGCGTAAGCAGCAACTCCAGCGCCTCATCAACGGCTTCGGGAATGCTCTTTTCTCCGTCGACGAGCGGGGCGCGGCGCAGGCCGGCCACGGCACCAGCGGTGAACAGGTCCCGCCGGGCGGCGTCACGCAAGCTGTCGGCTGTCTCTTCTGGCACCGCATAGCCCAGGTCGAGCGCGGCCTTGACCAGCAGTTTGTTCCTCACGAGCTCCCTCAAGTAACTGTGGACCCGGACGCTGTCCTGGGTGAAGGCGCGACGGCCGTCGGTGGAGCCTCTGACGACGAAGGCGGCCCACTCGCCCAAAGAGAGTTCTCCGCCCCGGAACCGCACGAGAGCGGTGCTGGCCTGCGCGGCGGACAAGCGCTCGAGTTGAGGCGCGAACGCCAACTGCCGGACCAGCTGTACCGCCCCGGGGGCAAAGCGCACCTCGGCGGCCCGGAACAGCGAGTCGATGTACGCCTGTTCGAGTCCGGGGAGCTCTTGGGTGATGTAGTTACGCCGATACTCTTCCCGAATCGTCTCGAAGTCCGGAGCATCGCGGTCGGTGACCTTGATAATGTGATACCCGCGACGGGACCGTACGGTTTCACTGATGTCTCCGGGCCGCAGCTGCAGGATGGCGTCCTCGACCTCGGCGTAGAAGCGACCGCGCGTCAGCCAGCCCAGCGCGCCACCGTTTCGCGCGGTCGTCGTGTCGGTCGAATAGCGGCGTGCTAGCTCGCCGAAATCTTCGCCGCTGGCCGCCCGCTCGCGTAGGTCCTCGGCAAACCGTCTGAGGCTGTCGACCTCCTCGGCGGACGCGCTGGTGGATACGTCCACTTGGATCTGTTGAGCCTCGATCCTCGTGTAGGGCTGCTCGCGCTCGTAGGCTTCGATGAGTTCGGTATCCGAGGGTTCGACCTGTGACAGAATCGCCCCAGCCCGTAGCTGCCAGACCAGTTCCTGGTCAAGCGCTTGTTGAATGATGGGCGTGACATCGACGTTGGCGAATGTGTCGGGGCTTGCCAGTTCGATGGCGAGGATCGTGTAGCCGATCCAGAGGTCCGAGAACGGGTCGACGATAACCGGTTCTGCGGGCGCGATAGCCTCGTCGGCATAGGCAAGCAGCTCGGCCGCGTGTTCGACGGTCAGCGTATGTCCGTCGACTCGTGCCACGGCATCCTTGTGTGACTCCATCCCGTCGCGGGCGCTGGAACAGCCGACGATTCCGATGGAGAAAGCGCAGGCGAGCAGCAATGGCATTGAATGATTGTTCATGTTACCCCGTGGTTATGAGTTCGCTCTGCTCTTCAAGTATTCGCTTCAGCGCCTCGGCGAGGATCGTTGTGACTTCCTGGGATTCTCCCAACCGGAACACTAGAGACAGCGGCTGGAGGCGGCGTACATCAACCTCCACCTCGTGACCCGCCATCGCCTCTCGCAACGCGGTCAGCCGTGGGACCACGCCCCGACGGAAGTTAACACGCGCGGTGGCCCCCGTCGCCAGTATGCGTTCGACACCCAGGTGGCTGCCGAGGATCCGCATGCGGGCTCCGGAGACGAGCCGCTGAACCTCATCCGGGAAAGCGCCGAATCGATCCCGTAACTCTAACGTCAGACGGTCCAGTTCGTCGAGGTCAGCGACGCGGGAGAGGCGTCGGTAGAAATCGAGCTTCTGTCCTTCATCCGGGATGAAGCTGTCGGGTAGGTACGTCGCCCCGGAGATCGAGACTTCCGGGGCCATCGGGCGCCCTGCGTGCTTATCCTCGCCGCTCCGCAGGGCGGCCACGGTGTCCTCGAGAAGCCGGAGGTAGGTGTCGAAGCCCACGGCTTGGGCGAACCCGGACTGCTCGGGCCCGAGCAGATTGCCGGCACCTCTCATCTCGAGGTCGCGGAGGGCGAGTCGATAACCAGCCCCCAGCTCGGTGTGTTTTTCGAGCAGGTGCAGACGGCGCTCGGTCTCGGGCGGAAGGTTGGGCGGCACGACGAGATAGCAGAAGGCGCGCTGGTGAGATCGTCCGACCCTGCCTCGCAGTTGGTACAGCTGAGCGAGTCCGAAGTAGTCGGCGCGGTGGATGATCATCGTGTTCGCATTCGGAACGTCGAGTCCATTCTCGATGATCGCGGTGGCGACGAGAACATGAATATCGCCGCGGACAAACTCCGTCATGATTTTTTCGAGTTGGCGTTCCGACATCTGACCGTGGGCCACTTCGACCCGAAGGTCAGGCACCAAGCGCCGGGTCTTGACGGCGACCTCTTGAATAGACTCGACGCGATTGTGGACGAAAAAGACCTGTCCGCCGCGATCGACTTCGAGTCGAATCGCGTCCTCGATCGTCTCGTCTTCCCAGCTGATCAGGTGGGTGATGATCGGCCGCCGGTCGCGGGGCGGGGTGCTGATGACGGCCAGTTCGCGCAGACCGCTCAACGACAGATGCAGAGTTCGCGGAATGGGGGTCGCGGTCATGGTCAGCACATCGACGCTTCGCTTCAGGGCCTTCAAGCGTTCCTTTTGCGCGACGCCGAACTGCTGTTCCTCATCGATGACCATTAGACCGAGATCCTTGAAACGGACGTCGGCGGAGATCAAACGATGCGTACCGATCACGATGTCGACGTAGCCTTCGGCCAACCCAGCGATCACGGCCTCCTGCTCCTTGGCGGTCCGGAAGCGGGAGAGCGATTCGATCACGACGGGATAGTCCGCCAGCCGCGCACGCAACGTCTGGAGATGCTGCTCGACGAGAACGGTGGTCGGTGCCAAAATAGCGACTTGTTTCCCGTCCTGTGCGGCCTTGAACGCGGCGCGGATCGCGATCTCGGTCTTGCCATAGCCTACGTCGCCGCAGATCAATAGATCCATCGGCTGATCCCGTTGCATGGCGCTCTTGACCTGCTGGGCGACGCGCTCTTGGTCCGGCGTATCCTCGTAGATGAAGGCCGATTCCATTTCCCGCTGCCAGCGCGTGTCGGGACTGAAGGCGTGGGCTTCGGTGACGCGACGAGCCGCGTAGAGCTCGAGAAGCTCCGCGGCCATCGTGTGAATGGCGTCCTGCGTCCGCTTCTTCAGTCTTTGCCAACTACCGCTGCCGAGTCGGTGAAGTCTGGGAGTGGGGCGGTGGCGCTCGTCCGGGTCGTCCGAGATCCAGCGCTCGACGAGATCGGCACGGTAGTGGGGAACACGCAGGATATCGCCGCCCGCGTACTCGAGTACGAGGGTCTCGATCTCCTCGCCGGCGACGACGACGCGCTCGAGGCCACGGTAGCGTCCGATACCGTGATCGAGGTGGACGACGTAGTCGCCGGGAGTCAGCGCTGACAGCGTGTCCAGAGCGGCCCGGCCGGCGACGCGCCGTGCACGTCGTGGCCTTCGAGCGCGCCTGAAGATCTCGTGGTCGGAGAACAGCCAGAGCGGAGGCTCGGCCGTTGGGACGACGAAGCCGTTGGCCAGGGGACCCAGGCCGAGGGTGATTCGCTTGGCCGTCGAGGCGCCTGCTGCCTCTTGCAGTATCTCCTCGAGCCGCTCGAGCTGTCCCTCGTTGTCGCAGAGGACCAGGACGCGGGCACCGTCGCTGAGCGCTTCCTGTATCGCTGCGACGAGACGCTCGATCTTGCGGTCGATCGTGGGCGCCGGCCGGATACCGAACTCGATGTCGGCCTGACCGCCGGCCCCTAGCCGTTGGAGAGTCGCGAATTTGCGCAGACTCGAGAGGACTTTCGCCGGTGGGTCCTGGTACACCTCCGGGGTTTCGGTCCGGCGAGTCAGCTCCTCCCAACTCCGCTCGCGCTCCGACTGCTCGGCGTGCGGATCGAGTCGCAGCACCAGAGTCGATTCCGGCAGAGCCTCGAGCAGGGTTCCCGTTCGGCTCGCCGGCCGCTCTCCTATGTCGGTGGATCCGGTCTCGACGGCTGGGAAGCTCACCGGGAGCAGTCGAACGGAATCGAGCTGCTCGATCGAGCGCTGGTCGAGCACGTCGAAAGAGCGGATTGACTCGATTCGGTCGTCCCAGAACTCGATGCGTACCGGGTCGAGAGTCGTGATCGGGTGGGCATCCAGGATCCCTCCCCGCACCGAATAATCGCCGACCGCCTCCACCAGCGCAGTCCGGCGGTAGCCCGCCCTCTCGAGCGCTGCGACGAGATCGTCTCGACTGATCTCTTCTCCTTTATGGAGCTGGATCTCGAGATCGGTCCAACGGGTGGGCAACCCGAATCGCTCGCCCAGAGCCCGCCCAGTTGTCACGAGGATGCGCGCGCGACCCACCAGCAGCGCCTGGAGAGCGTCAACGCGCCGCGCCGAGATCTCGACGTGGGGGTCCGCCAATTCGGGATGAACCGACTCGCGCTGGGGAAAGGCACGAGCCCCACCGGGGATCAGCGCATCGAGGTCGGCATCACACTCTTCGGCGGTCAGGGCATCGGGGGCGATCAGCAGAAGTCGGCGCGCGGCTCCGGCCTCGACTAGGGCCGCGGCCAGAGCGACCGGTGCCGAGCCGGGAAGTCCCGACAGTAGGCATTCTTCGCCCGGTTTGGGTAGCTGGGAAGCCAGCCGACCAAACTCGGGCATACTGCGCAGGCTTTCTATGATCACCGCTGCGACTAATCTGCCTGGCTGAAGTTCATAGCGACGTTGCCTTACTGACTCGTCTGCCGTCGCCCCGCCGCTGCCAAGGATGCCTCGACAATAGACAAGAGCAGAAGGAACACAACAAGGGGGCGCCAGGCCAGCCGGCCGCGACGTTGCTTGAATGTGGCCTTCGTCCATGCGTCGGCGGAGGTGGCCGCGCTCCACGACCAGTCGGCGGCGGGAAGGGTCTGCTCGAGCGCCGCCCTCGTTCCGCGCGCCAGGTCGGCCTCCGAAAGCGGCGCATTCAACGAGAAGGCGCGCAAGACACTATCACCGTTCAGGACTCGATAGTGCCCGGCCTGGTCCGCGCGAAACCATGAACCGCCCTCAACGTTGCGCCTGGATCCGTCGGGGTACTGGACCTGGCGTGACCGGCCGGGAAGACGGGCCAAGGCAACGCCATCGATAGTGAGCGGATCGACCGGTCCATGCCGTGCCCAGTCACCGATCAAGGCATCGACGAACGGGACCATCCCGGCGCTGACCGGAACGTCCGAGGCCTCCCGGGTGAGCGGCGAAGCCAGCAGCAGGTAAGCCACCCCTTCGGATGTTGTGCCCCGGATCAGCCACGGCTCTCCGTCGTCTAGACGAATCATGGCCGTGTCGCCCGGCGCCAGCCCCGTGGACACGAGTCGGTAGTACGAGCGCACTTCGGCGCCCGCTAAGCCGGCCAGGGCGCGATTCTCGGCCAGACGGGTCAGCCCGATAGAAGGATCCTGAGGTTCGTATTGCCAGGGCAGACGCGCGCGTGACAATCGCCGATTCAGGCGCGGAAGCTCGAGTGGACTGGCCGGAGGGTGAACGATGACGGATCGCCCGGCCGCCAATGCCTCACCGACCCGCTCGCCCCGGTCGGCAATCCAGACATCGGCAGCGGCGGACTCGACCCGGCGCAAGCGGCCGCCGCGCTCGAGCGCGCCGACGGCGTGGAATACGAATTCTGGCGGCCGGCCGATTACTGCCACCGCTGGCGCCGGTCGCACGAGCCAGGTGAAGTAGCGCCGATCGTCGGCCGCGAGACCGGAGCGCTCGATCTCGAAGTAGCCCTGCAGCCAGCCGCTCTCCTGCGGAGGTAGCCGCAGGAGGGCGTGGTCACCGAAGCGGCCTTCGGCCATGCCAACGACGTTGTTTCCAGCGACCAGCCGGATCACCACAGTCTGGTCGGTCGGCTCACCTCCGAACAGGACGAGCGGGATCGAAACGCGAGTCTGGAGGGCGGCGGTGAGCGGTTCGACCTCGGGTACGGGGTTCCCGAGGGCTCCGTTCCGTTGCTCGCCCGGTTCGGGCGCGTACACGATGACCGCTGTGCCATCCCCGAGGGTGGGGTCGCCGGCCGAGTCCAGGTTCAGCCGTTGCAGCGAGACGCGCTGAAGGTCGGTGAATACGTGCAGTTCCCGAGCCCTTTCGCCGAATGAGCCCAACCATGCTTGCGCCTGCTGGATCGCGCTGGAGAGACGCGCCACTCCCACCGTTGGCGACAGGGTTCTCAGGTGCTCGCGCGCCCCGTCGACGTCGTTGGTTACCACCCCCTCACTGGGTCTGACGGCGCTGAAGAGCGCTATTCGGTCGTCGCGGGTGGCCAGGCCAAGGGTGCGATCCGCTCTCTCCACGTAAAGGTCGAGCAGGCTCCGATCACCGAAAAGGCGACTCGAGCTCTGGGACTCGTCGACGATGATTGCCAGGGCTGTGGGCCTGTGGTCGCCTGCGTCACCGCGCCCAATCAGTGGCCCAGCCGCGGCGACGGCCGCGGCGAGCACGATCGCGCTTCTGACGGCGAGTAGCAGCAGATGTCGAAGACGGAGACGGCGGGCGTATCGTTGCTCGGCGCGCCGGAGGTAACGGATCGCTGGAAACGTCAGGCGTCGCACCTCACGACGACGCACCAGGTGCAGGATGATCGGCACGGCGATGGCGATCGCCGCCAAGGCGAAGATGGGATGCAGGAAACTCATCGTCGCAGGCGCGCGCGTGCGTGAAGGTACTGGCCCAAGCAAAGGGCGAGGGGTTGGTCGGTGGGGAGCGTGTGGTAGTCGATCGCTTGGGCGCCGCAGATCCGGCGCCACTCCTCGATCGCCGAGCGCACGGCGTCCCTGTACTCCGAGCGGAGTTCCGCCGAGCGGGCGATCACCTCATCGTCCGTCTCGGGGTCGACGAAAATCGCGTCGCCGATTCCCGGTAGATCGAGCTCGCCGGGATCGAGGATGTGAAAGACCAGGACTTCATGCCCTTGGTGGCGCAGCTTGAACAACGCTCGGCGCGTATCGTCCTCGGCGACCAAAAGGTCGGAGATCAGTATCACGAGCCCTCGTCGCCGCATCACCGATGCGGCCTCCTCCAACGCGCCCTCCGCCCCACTCATTCTTCCCGGTTGTTGGGCCGCAAGCTGCTGCACGAGCTGGACCCAATGTTCGGGCGTGCTGCGTGCGGGCGTACGGCTCAAGACCGACTCGGCGAAGCAGTACAGTCCGGCCATATCTCCCTGCCTCACCAACAGCAGCGTCAGGCTGGCGGCCACACGTCGGGCGTAGTCGAGTTTTGTGAGTAGACCGCTCGTTCGGCTACGCCAGTCCATCGAGCGGCTGACATCGAGGCAGACGTAGGCCGCGAGGTTCGTCTCTTCCTCGTATTGCTTGAGGTAGAAGCGATCCGATCGACCATACATCTTCCAATCGACGAAGCGCAGGTCGTCGCCGGGTCGATAGGCGCGGTGCTCCGCGAACTCGACGGAGAAGCCGCGGCTGGAAGACCTGTGGAGGCCGGAGATGAACCCTCTCACGACAGCCCGAGCGATGAGCTCCAGACTGCCGAGCGCGTCGAGCTCGGAAGGGTCGAGCAGATCGGCTCTTCCGCGTTGACGGGTATCCATCCGTTCGGTCCTCTCGACTATCCTCTGCCGCCGGTGCCCCCACGACCGTTCCTCCGGGTGGGGAACGAAGATAGCGAAGGCACGCCGTCTCTAGCTAATCGACCGCGGCGTTGGCACCGGCGCGTCCATTGGGTATGATGAATCTACGTCTGTTTCTTGTATGCTGAAGCCGTGGCGAAGGTTCAGCGCCGAGGGCTCGGTCGCCGTGGAAGCCGGCGATTCTCGCGATAGGTGGGGCACGTGGACAAGTTTGGAAGGCAATCGCTCGCGTTCATCGCCGGTATGGCATTGGCGGGGTGTCAAGCGGCACCCGGGAAGCTGCCGCTGGATCACGATATTGTCGCCGGTGACATGCGGGCTCGCATCTCGTTCCTGGCATCGGACTTGTTGCTGGGGCGGGCGACGCCGAGCCGCGGCCTGGACATCGCCGCCAACTATGTTCAAGCCGAGTTCGCGCGATTCGGGCTGGAATCGCCACGCGGTGGACTGCTGCAACGCTACCAGCTGGCTGCGAGCGAGATCAGTCCCGGCTGGAATCTGGTGCTGCGGCGAAGCGGCCGTTCGGTCGCTCTGAGACACCGCGAGGATTTCTGGGGAGTCCCATGGACAGCGGGGAGGGTGGAAGGTGATGCGCGGTTCGTGGGTGCCCGCTTGCCGACAACGGCCGGCTTGACGGGCGAGACGGTCTGGATCGCCTACCTGACTCACAGCTCGACGCCGCGAGCCTGGCTGGAGGCGGCGACTCGGGCGGGCGCGGTCGGTCTCGTCTTGGTCGTTGCGGGCGAGGTCGGGCCACACGTGCAGGACTGGCTGGAGGAAGGGGAACCGGTCTACGAACTGGGCGAGGTCGAGGCACGATTGCCGGCCGTTCTCTTGTTGGAGGAATCACTCGTTGCCGCACTGGAGAGACTGGGGGTGCCTGTCGAGCCAGCGTTGGATTCGTCGGCCCCGGGGCGGCACGAAATGCGTATCGAGTTGTCGGCGGTTTTGAGTGCCGAGACGGTCACGGCTCCCAACGTGATCGGCATTCTGCCCGGCGGCGACAGGCGTTTGCGGGAAGAATTCGTGTTGCTTAGCGCTCACATGGATGGCCTCGGCGTCGGACCGGCGGTGAACGGTGATTCGATCTACAACGGCGCCGATGACAACGCGTCAGGGACTGCGGCGATCTTGGAGGTGGCGGAAGCGCTGGCGTCGCTGCCCGAGCGGCCGAGGCGCTCCGTCGCTTTCCTGGCTCTCAGCGGCGAGGAGAGGGGGTTGCTGGGCTCGGCGGCGTTCGTCGAGAATCCTCCCATCCCATTGGACCGCATCGTCGCCAACGTGAACCTCGACATGGTCGGGCGGAACTGGGAGGACACGATCTCGGTGATCGGCAAGCCCTACTCGACTTTGGGCACGTTGGTCGATAGCGTTGCGGCCGCGCATCCGGAGTTGCGTATGGCGGTTGTGGGTGACCGCTGGCCTTCGCAGGGTTTCTTCTTCCGCTCGGATCACTTCAACTTCGCGCGCAAAGGGATCCCGGCGGTCTTTTTCTTCAATGGTGTCCATGAGGACTATCACCAACCCTCGGACGAGGTCGACAAGATAAAGTTCGAGAAGGCCGCGCGCATCGGTCGGCTTGTGCTGGAGACCGTCCTCGCCATCGCCAACGCGGAAGAAGCACCGCGCTGGGACTCGGATGCGCGCCGTGCCATCGTCGAGGGCGCGCGTTGATTCGGCTGGGTCCGGCCGGTTGGAGCTACCCGGATTGGGCGGGGGTTGTCTACCCCGAGCCGCGCCCAAGAGGATTCGATCCTCTCGCCTATCTGACGCGCTATTTCGACACCATTGAGATCAACTCGACATTCTATCGGCCGCCGTCTGCCGAGACGTCGCGACGGTGGGCACGCCGCGTTTCAGAGAACGCGCGCTTCAAGTTCACGGCGAAACTGTGGCAGCGATTTACGCACCAGCGCGAGTCCGCCTGGACGCGGGACGAGGTCGACGCGGTCCGGGCCGGGCTCGATCCCTTGGCCGAAGCTGCGCGGTTGGGGGCGGTGCTCGTGCAATTCCCCTGGTCGTTCAAGGCTGACGCAATATCGCTCGAGTGGTTGTCGGATATCGTTGCCGCCTTCGAGGAGTATCCGCTGGTCGTCGAGGTGCGGCATGCCTCATGGAATCGCCCGCAGTTCTACGAGTGGCTGGGCGGCCGGCGGGTCGGATTTGTGAACATCGACCAACCCATCTTCCGGCGGTCGATCGAACCCTCGGCAAAGGCCAGTGGTAGGGTGGGTTATGTGAGACTGCATGGTCGCAACTACGAGGACTGGTTCCGCGAGGACGCCGGGCGTGACGCACGGTACGACTACCTCTACGAGCGATCCGAACTGGAGCCTTGGGTCGATCGTGTTCGCGAGTTGGCGGACGGCGGCCTGGTGGAGGACGTCTACGTTGTGACAAACAACCACTTCCGAGGCCAGGCGGTGGCCAACGCCGTCATGCTCTCCTCGCTGATCCGCGGTCGACGCCAGAACGCTCCGGGACCGCTGCTGGAGGCATTCGCCGCCCCGCTCGAGGGCTTGGCGGAGGCCGACTTGGGTCCCCAGGGGCGTCTGCTCTAGGCCACCGCCTCCCAAAGCTCTTGCGGCTCGTCTATATTTCGTCGCCGGTCCGGATGAGTATGTCGTTAAATCTCGCGCCGCGAGGTGCTTGGCTGTGGAAGAGGCGGTAAGTGTGCACACGGGACGGATTCGCAATTTTTGTATCATAGCCCATATCGACCACGGGAAATCGACGCTGGCCGATCGACTACTGGAGCTGACGGGCGCCGTCGACCCGCGCCGCATGAAGGAGCAGGTCCTCGATTCGATGGACTTGGAGCGCGAGCGTGGGATAACGATCAAGGCCCATGCGATACGGTTGAATTATCAGGCGGCCGACGGCCAGACTTACGAGTTGAACCTGATAGACACGCCCGGTCACGTCGATTTCAGCTACGAGGTGAGTCGCAGTCTTGCGGCTTGCGAGGGAGCGCTCCTGATCGTGGATGCCAGCCAGGGAATCGAGGCGCAGACCCTTTCGAATCTGTTTCTCGCCCTGGAGGCGCGGCTGACGGTGGTTCCGGTGATCAACAAGATCGATCTAGCGGCGGCGGAGCCGGAGCTACGGCGTGCCGAGTTGGCCGATCTGCTGGGTTGCGGTGAAGACGAAGTATTGATGGTGAGCGCCAAGCAGGGAACGGGCGTGGAGGCCGTACTCGAGGCCGTGGTTGCCCGTGTCCCTCCGCCGGCGCCGCTGCGAGCGCTGATCTTCGACTCACAGCACGACAATTTTCAGGGCGCCGTGCCTTTAGTCCGCGTCGTGGATGGCCGTGTGCGGCGCGGTACGCAGATCTCGTTCGGCTCGAACAAATCCGTCTATGAGGTGAGCGAGGTGGGGTTCCTCCGACTGGGCGCGGTGCCAACGGAGGAACTCGGCGCCGGCGAGGTCGGCTACATCATCGCACAGATCAAGTCGGTTGCGCACACGAAGGTGGGGGACACGGTGTTCGATGCGGACCGGCGCGCGGCGAGCCTGCTCCCGGGCTATCGGGAGGTGAAACCGATGGTCTTCGCGGGGCTGTATCCGTCCGACACGGAGCAGTACGAACGGCTGCGCAACGCACTCGACAAGCTCAAGCTAAACGACGCGGCGATACAGTACGAATTCGAGACGAGCGAGGCGCTGGGGTTCGGGTTTCGTTGCGGGTTTCTTGGGCTGCTCCACATGGAGATCGTGCGCGAGCGTTTGGAGCGTGAGTTTGACCTCGATCTGGTGAGCACGGTCCCGAACGTGGAGTACCATGTGCATCGCCGGGGCGGAGACATGGTGGCCGTAGAGAACCCGGCGCGCATGCCGCCAGTCGGCGAAATCGACTACATCGAGGAGCCATACGTACGACTACGAATCGTTTGTCCGTCGGACTACATCGGAGGAGTACAGAAGCTGTGTCACGAGCGACGTGGCGAGTACGACCACATTCACTACGTCGACGGTCAGCGAGTCGAAGTCGTCTACGATCTTCCGCTGGCCGAGATGGTGCTCGACTTCTACGAGAAACTGAAGTCGCTGACGCGTGGCACGGGCGGCCTCGACTACGATCTTCCAGGCTACCGAACCAGTGACCTGGCGCGCCTGGATATCATGCTCAATGGTGTTCCGGTCGATGCGCTCAGCATGATTGTCCACCGTGATAAGGCGCACCACTACGGGCGCACGCTGGTCGAGAGACTGCGAGAGTTGATCCCGAGGCAACTCTACGCGGTCGCGATTCAAGCGGCGATTGGAAACCGGGTCATTGCGCGGGAGACGGTTCGGCCGTTACGGAAGGATGTGACGGCCAAATGTTACGGTGGCGACGTGACGCGGAAGCGGAAGCTTCTCGAGAGGCAGAAGGAGGGCAAGAAAAGGATGAAACGCGTCGGTCAGGTGGAGGTGCCGCGCGAGGCTTTTCTTGCCATCTTAGAGGTCGGCTGAGCGGCTGCCCTGGAGAGGTGGGGTGTGAGGGGGCTGCTCGGCGGTTTCGGCCCGGGAGACAATTGTTGTCACATATCGCTGTCGACAAACGCTAAAGTGACAGGGGGTATCGAGTGATATCCGACGCTACGAAGGCTTTGTGGGTCATCGGTGTCGATATAGGTGGCACCAACCTCAATGTCGGTGTCGTTCCAGTTGAGGGCGGTCAGCCGATAGCATTCCGCACACAGCCGACGGAGCCACAGCGAGGTGCGAAGTTCGTCGTGGATCGCGTGGTTCGCATGATCAAGGAAGCGATCCGGGAAGTGATGGATCAGGAAGGGTGCGGCCGCGAGGCGTTCGCGGGCGTCGGCGTCGGATCACCGGGGCCGTTGGATCGGAAGACCGGTACGGTCATCAGCACGCCCAACCTGGGCTGGCGGAATTTCCCGCTGCGGGACCTCGTCCAAAACGCGGTAGGCTTGCCGGCGACGCTCGACAACGATGCGAACGCGGCCACGTACGGCGAATGGTGGTTGGGAGCTGGACGCAACGTCAACACATTGGTGGGTGTGACGTTAGGAACGGGAATCGGCGGCGGAATCGTATTGAACGGCGAGCTGTATCATGGCACTTCTGATGCGGCAGCCGAGATCGGCCATATGACCATCGATTCCACCGGCCGGAAGTGCAAGTGCGGCAACTACGGTTGCCTGGAGGCCTACGCCTCGGGCCAGGCGATCGCGGCGCGGGCGATAGAGGGGCTCGAGTCGGGTGCCATGTCCATCTTGCCGGATCTGGCCGGCGACATACAGAACGTCACGGCGGAGACTGTGTTCGAGGGGGTCGTTCAAGGTGATGGCTACGCGACCGAAGTCATCAACGACACGGCCAAGTTTCTCGGAGTCGGGCTGGCGAACATTATCAACGTTTTGAATCCTGAGCTCCTGGTGGTCTCGGGCGGTGTGACGAGAGCCGGTGATCACCTGTTCGAGCCCCTGCGCGCCGAGGTTCGGCGACGGGCTTTCCGGGTGGCGGAACAGTCGTGTCGCATCGTGCCCTCAGAGCTTCAGGGCAAAGCCGGCGTGATCGGCGCGGTGGCTTGTTTCAAAAAGGAGAAGTGGGGAGAGGTCTGACGGGACTCAGGCAAGCGGGGCTCGCGTTGGGAAGGCGGGATGGTTAGCTTGGACACGGGTACCCACCTCGATTCGCTCGCAGCATATAGACGTTCGGTCGTGCGGGATAAGGCGTCCGCTGTGCTCGCGCCGCGTTGCCGACCGTAGCCCTGGAGGCTAGAGCCGCTGGCATGCGCCTGCTCGGTGTGGTCGGGACGATGGTGTGGGACACGATTTGGCGCGAGTCCCGGGCCGGACTGCCGGTACAAGAGTGGGGAGGCATCGCCTACGCACTGGCCGCCGCCGACGCTTTGGCGCGGACCGATCTCAAAGTCAGGCCGGTGGTGAAGCTGGGTCGGGATCTTGCGGAGCGCGGTTTCCAGTTTTTGCGGGGCCTCGCTGTCCTGGAGGCGGATCAGGCCGTCATCGTAGTTGACGCGCCCAACCCGCGCGTCGAGTTGCGCTACCGGGGCACGGAACGTTGGTGTGAACGCCTTCAAGGCGGTGTACCGGCATGGACGTGGCGTGAGCTCGCGCCGAAGATTGAAGGCTGCGACGCGCTGTACGTCAACTTCATAACGGGGTACGAATTCGGTCTCGAGATCGCTCGGGAACTGCGCCGCCAATTCGAGGGCCCGATATACGCCGACCTCCACTCGCTCATGCTGGCGGTGGGCCCGCGAGGAGAGCGGAGCCTGCAGCCTCTGAAGCAGTGGGAGGAATGGCTCAGTTGTTTCGATATCGTGCAGGTGAACGAAGACGAACTGAGGGTGCTCAGTGCGCATTGGGGAGATCGGTGGGCCTTCGCGGCTGACGTAGTCGGGCGCACGCCCGGACTGCTGTTCGTAACGCTCGGTCCCGCCGGAGCTGCCTATGTGATGGCGGGGAGTTCACCCCAACTGCGGTCGGAAGACAGAGACAGGGCGACAGCCAGGAGTCTAACCCGAACCGGTCGGCTCGCTGTCGAGCCTGTCAGCGAAGGAGATCCAACGGGTTGCGGCGACGTGTGGGGGATCACGGCCTTCCTGGGGCTCATTAGTGGCCATGATGTCGAGGCGGCGATGCGACGGGCGAATGCGGCGGCGCGTGCCAATGTCGCGCACGAAGGTACGTCGGCATTGAGTCCATATTTGAGAGGTGTGGTCGAGAGTGCGTAGCAGGATCGATCGTAGAGGCTGCGAGCGGTGACCTTCGTCATACCGGTACCGGGAACGTTGGACGAGAAGGGCTTCGAGCAGTTGGTGAGCAGCTGGACCGGCGCGGAGTCTGCCCGCATGTTGCTCGATGCCCGACACGTGCACTGGGTGAGTCCGTACGGGGTGCTCGGGCTTCTCGCCGTCGGAGCCGCGTGGCATGATCGCTCGGGCGAACGGGCTCTGCTGCAGCCGCCCGAGAATCGCGAGGTGATCAGCTATCTGGCGCGGGTCGGTTTCTACGAAGCCGCACATGAGGTCTTCGATTTCCAGCAGCGAGTCAGAAGGCGAACGGCTGGAGAGTCGGATTCCCTATT
>JASFMO010000017.1:0-18928 GCA_050117535.1 Gemmatimonadales bacterium
TCACAATCCTGGGACATGTCCGCGCAGGCGCGTGGGACGTTCTATTCTGGCGCAGGGGACTCGAATCTCCGGCTCGATGCGGGCCTGGGCCTGTTCCGCAAGCTGGACGAGCACTGGACCCTGGGCTATCAGACCCGCGGACTGGCGTTTATTGATTCGGCGCCCAGCCTTGATCGGCGCCTCTACTGGGATCCGAACTGGTCGTGGTCAAACCTGGCGGTCGTGAGTTGGCGTAGCGGTCCCGCTGCGGGCTGGGAGTTTGACGCTTGGTTGAGCCCCGGTATTGCGTGGCTCCACGAACGCGAAAGTGATGCGACGGTGGTGGCGGAGTTTGCCGCGACGCTCGACGCGCGGCGGCAGTTCGGCGAGTGGGTCTTCGAGGGGCGAGCGGCGTTTGGGCAGAGCCGAGCCAACGGCTATCGATCATTCGGCCTCGCACTGGGCTTAAGTAGGGCGTTCGGCCAATGAAGACGCGCAAGCCGTTCCTACTGGTTCTTTCGGCCACCGTGATCGGGGCCATCGGCATACTGCTCCTCGTTTGGGCGGCCCGCGCGCCTATGCAGGTTCAGAGCTTCATCGTGCGGGTGTCCGTAGTGACGCTCGTACTCTTTCTGATCATCCTGATCGCGCGCTATTTCACGCTGCTCTGGTTCGGTTATCTGCACCATGTGGAGTGGGTGAGCAGCGACCCGCAGGACGCGCTGGAGTATCCCCCGGTTTCGCTGATCGTGCCGGCCTACAACGAGGGCAAAGTGATCGGCGCGGCCGTCGAAAGTTTAACGCAACTCGACTACCCGCAGTTCGAGATCATCGTCGTCGACGATGGATCGTCGGATGATACACTGGCCAGCGCCTCGCCTCTGGCGGGTGACTACGGCAACTGTCGGGTCAAGGTGCTGACCAAGAGGAACGGTGGTAAGGCGAGCGCTTTGAACGCCGGTCTGTCCGTGGCGGAGTCGCCCATCGTTCTGTGCATGGACTCGGACTCGCGCCTCGACTCGCAGACCTTGAAGGCCGCGATCCCGCACTTTCGAGATCCCTCGGTCGGCGCTGTGGCGGGCAACGTCAAGGTTGTCAACCGAAGAAACCTGTGGACGCGCCTGCAGGCCCTCGAGTACGTCGAGGGATTGAACATGGCGCGCCGTGCGCAGGGTTTCATGAACGCGGTCAACATCGTGCCCGGCCCGGTCGGCATCTTCCGGCGCGATGTGCTGATCGCCTTGGGCGGGTTCGACCTCGATACGTTCGCCGAAGACGCCGATCTTACGCTGAAGCTGCTGACCTCGGGTTGGAAGATCAGGTACGAACCGGCGGCCATCGCCTGGACCGAGGCACCCGAGCGCTTGGTCGACCTCATACAGCAGCGTTATCGCTGGACGCGGGGGATTCTCCAGACGCTGGGCAAACACAGGAATTCCTTCTTCACGCCGCTTCCCGATTTTCCGCTCTGGCTGTCGCTGATGCAGATGGGTTTCGAGGCGACGATATGGCCGGCCATGAATGTCTACGGTCATCTGTTCTTCGCCTACGTGGCGGTTGCGTTCGGCATGAGCGAGATGCTATTGGCTTGGTGGATACTTCTCACGCTCCTCGATCTCGTGGCGGCACTGGCCACCGTGGCTATGGAGGAGGAGCAGTTGTCTTTGGTGCCGTATGCTTTGATTTATCGATTCTTCTTCATTCTGTTGATTGATGTCGTGAAGCTCTGCTCCACCGTGGAGGAAGCCCTCAACCTGCGAATGAGCTGGGGCAAGCTGGAAAGGGTGGGACGCATATGAACGTAGTGCAGCTAATGGTGACCATCATCATCGTGACGATTCTCGTCACCGTGATTCTGGGCGTGGTCTCATACATTGCCTATTGGCTGCGCCGTTCGCGCCGGCCACTGGGCGTCGAGGAGCCCGAGCCCGCGGCGAGGTTCTTCTATCGCTATGTACCGGATCATGAGGAGATCGGAGCGGATGGTAACGGGAAGGTGCGTCCGAATACCGCGAACGATACGAAAGCGGTTCCGGCCGGAGCCTTCGTTTCCACCGGTTCAGGTGCCGCGTCGGTCGCGTCTTAGCGACGCCTGAGTGGGGTCGCCTTGTCTAGTCAGTACTTCTACTCACCGTATCCCAAAGAGCCGCCGCGGCCAAGAGCACCTTGGGCATGGGCGGGGGCAATCCTGCTGCTTTGTTCGCTTGCGGCGGGCCTACTCTCCGCGGCGTTTTTCCTCTGGCGATTCATCGACATCGACTCAGTGCTGGAAGCGGCGACACTCGCGCCTCCCCCCCGAGTTGTCGAAATCGCTCCGGACCTGGCGCTTCCGGAACTCACGGGCACCGCGCCTTGGGTGGCTCATCTTTATGTTTCGCGGAACTCGGCCGTCTTCTTTCCCGATAAGTCCTACTACGCCGCACTGGGCGCTCGCTGGGGTGCTCTGTTGGAGGGGGCGGGTGCGAGCGTAAGACAGATCTCCGGCGCTGAATCGGTCGAATCGTTGGGCCGCGATCAATTGCTGGTCGTGCCGGCGGCGGTCTGTTTAAGTGCCGAGGACCGCGCAGCCCTGGCGAGGCATGTCGAGCGTGGCGGTCACCTCTTGGCGAGCTGGGCGACCGGCGCGCGTGGGGCCGATTGTGAGTGGCTGGGCTACGATTTCATGTCCGAACTGGCCAGTGCTGAGGCGGTCGGTACGTTGGAACGACGGTCGCCGACGTTCCTGGCGATTCCGCACGGCAGCGCGTTGGCGGCCGGTCTACCGCCCGGTATCCGGATCGAGCTCCGGAACGAGCCTTGGATCGCCCTTCGCTCGCCGGAGTCGATCGCGTTTTGGTCCGATTGGGCGCTGAACCCGCGGGCCGGCCCCTATGGGGGCGCCGCTGCCGCGGCCACAGCCGTCATCAACGAAGCGGGGGGCAGGGTGGCCTGGTTCGGGTTCCGTCTCGATATGGGGGCCACCGATTACGACCAGCAACTCATCGACAGGTTTGTCCAGAACGCCGCGCTCTGGGCAGCGGGACATGTGATGGCGGACGTCGATCCCTGGCCGGGCGGCTACCGCGCGGCGATGGCGGTGACGCAGGATGTGGAACACGACTTCGGGAACAGCCGACTGCTGGCTCGTCGCTTCCTCGAGCTCGAAGCGCCGATCACCTTCTTCGTCGTCTCCAAGCTGGTGAGGCAGGACGCGGACCTGGCGAAGACGCTACTGGCCGCTGGCGAGGTAGGCTCGCACACCGTAGACCACCGCCAGGTCGCAGGACGGTTATGGGGGAACCAGCTGGCAGCGCTGCGGCAGGCGCGGAATGATGTACGCGGGTGGGCCGGTGAACGGCCGCTCGGTCTGCGGCCGCCGAGGGAGGTATACGACCAGTTCACCTTGGAGGCGTGGCGACGGTACGGCGGCCTCTACATCGCCGGGACGAACCGCGCGAGAAGCGCGGCCCCCGAGATCTTCACGGTGCCGTCGGGCCGGGTGGCGGTCTTGCCGCGCGTTGTCGATGACGACTACGCCGTAATGATCGTGCGAGGTAGGAACTCGGCCGACTCGCTGCAGGCGGCATTGTCGGCCGCTCTGCACAAGATGCGGTCGCTGGGTGGGTTGAATCTCGTGACGCTGCACACCCAGCTCATCGACAGCCAGCGCCGCGTCGATGCCATAGAATCGGTTGTCCGGGAAGCGCGCGCTGCGGGCGACGTCTGGATCGCTGGTACTGCGGAGCTCGCTGACTGGTGGTTGCGTCGTTCGCAACTGGAGGTGCGGGTCCGCGAGCGAGCCGACCTGAGCGCCATCGTCAGCGTTCGCAACGGCGGTCACGCTCCGATTGCGTCAGCTTGGGTTCACGTCCACTTGCCCGGCGATGCCGCGGCGTACGCGGCACCGGAGGTCGGCGAGGACATTCTCGACTCCGAATACGGGCGGTCCGGGCTGCGCATCAAGCTCCCGACACTCGAGCCTGGCCAGTTCTTCAACATCTTGCTGCCTCGGCACGCATCCTGACACAAGACGTCGAAAGTCCAAGCTGCGGGTACGTATCAGGTCCTGCGGGTACTCGTCCGCGTCACGGTGCGGCGCGTCGGCACGCCTTCTTCGCCCTCGTCTTCGGATCGGTCGATTTCGACCAGCGCCTGAAAGCGCGCATATGACCGCAGAGGATCCCAGAAGGGATCGACACGCAGTAGAGCTGCCGATATGGGTGCCGGGATGGACAGCAGGTACTCGATCTGGTCGATGGCCGCTTCGTGTTCCCCGACCATTACGTAGATCCGTGCGAGGTCGATGACACGGTTGGGGCCGGTGACGCCGTCGCGCGAGACCGACAGCAACTGTACTCCCAGCTGGCCGTGGCGGACGGCCGCCTCTCTCTCGCCCAACCCGGCAAGGGCGATACCCAGGGCGCTGTGGGGGGCGAGGTGTCGGGGGCCCTCATCCAGGCGTGTCTCCAACACCACGCGTGCAGAGTCGTAATACGTGCGGGCGATCGCCGTCTGACCGGTGCGACCGTTGACGTGTGCCTTGGCCAAGTAGTAGTAAGCGCTGTCGATCCCGGGCTCATCCACCGTCAGCCGTTCGAGTGTCGGAGCGTAATCCTCGCCGAAAACATTCAGAATGATCCAAGAGGCCTCGGACCCGACCAGGAGCTGGGCTGGGTCGATTCTGTAGAATGATCGTTGTAGGAGACTGTACGCCCGGTCTGTGGTTCCGTCCCAAGCCAGATAGAGCCAGGCGGCCCAGCGATGGTAATACGGGACATCGGCCGCCAGCGCGATCGCGCGCTGGAAATAGGTCTCGGCCAGCGAGTACTGCCTTGTGTAGAAGTAGTTCTGCGCCTGGCCCGCCACCCAGACGGTGTTGCGCGGATCCAACTCGAGCGCCCGCTCGGCGTTGATGATCGAGCTTTCCCAGTCACCCTGGCGCCTCTGGATCCAGGCGATCAGCGCTGCGGCATCCGAATTGCCGGGCTGACGCCGCTGAACCCAAAGGTACTGCTCCAGTGCACGATCGTAATCCAGCCTGCCGTAGTAGTGGTAGTCGCCCAACGCCATGTGGGCTTCTACGAGATCTGGGGCCAGCTGCAAGGCCCGCTCCACCGCCTGCCTGGCCCGGGGCAGCTCGGCGCTACGTCCAAACTGAGAGTTGAGCCAAACGCGCGCGCGGCCCAATGCGGCGTAGGCGAGGGCGAATCCCGGGTCCAACTCTACGGCCCTCTCGTACAAATCAACGGCGGCCCAGGTGTCCGCTTCGACGAAGCGCCGCCCATACAGCTCGTTGCCGCGCAAGTAGTAGTCGTACGCTTCTAAATTGTCGGTCGGCGTCGTTGTCAGGTTGCGTCTCTGCGGGCTCAAGAGGGCGATGTCCAGGGCCAACGCGACGTTTTCTGCGATGGCTGTTTGGACCCGGAAGATCTCGGACAAGATGGCATCGTATTGCTCGCTCCACACGTTGGTGCCGTCGGCGACACGAACTAGCTGCGGCGTCACCCGGACTTGACTGCGCCCATTGGCGAGGCGTTCCCAACGGATCGTACCGTGGAGTACATACTGCACGTCGAGTTCCTCGGCGATGGTCGAGAGGCTCTTCGGTGTGTCCTTGTACTGCATGGCGCTCGTTCGCGAAATGACGCCGAGTTCCGGGATCTCGGAAAGACGGGACGTAACCTCTTCGGTGACGCCATCCGCGAAGTACTCGTCCTCGGCATCTCCGAGGTTCTCGAACGGCAAGACGACGAGCTTGGTGCGAATCGCACCCAACTCGGAGGTCTCGCCTCCGCGGTGTACGACGGTGCTGACGAACAACCATGCCGCAGCGGCGACGCTCCACAACGCAAGAACGAAGGTCAGACCCAAGAGCACGCGACGCCAGGTGAAAACCCGGCGCCCCCGACCGACCGGCGGCGCGGGCCGAGTTTCGGCTGTCGGCTCGTGCCGTGCCCGGCCGGGATACCGTGCGTCGTACGGCGCGGGGTCTGATGATACATCTTCTTCTCTGACGACGGCGGCGATCAGGACCACGGGCAGCAAACCGACGAAGAGGATAGCCGCGAAATTTGGCAGCCATGGTGGCAGGCCGAGGCCGCTGGTCAAGCCTCGGATCAACAGATAGGCGATGCCGGCACCGATGGCGTAGACGGTTAACGCCTGCCAGATCGCCCGCCTGTGGATCTCTATGGCCAGCCATTTGAAGCGTCGCACAGCGGTCGGATCCTCGCTTGATCTGCGGTCGCGATACGGACGTGAAGGCCGTTCGGCAAGATGAGGAGGCCGGGGGACATGAGCAATCCTAACCGGATTCCGCCGTACTTGCCGGGGCCGGTCGATGGGCAATGAGCGGGAGGTGGCGCGGTCGCCCTCGACAGCCAGGTGGCGTCTTGTATCATTAGGCGCCCATTGTCCATTCTGGGAGAATCTAGATTCGAGTAAGCAGGCTCGTGCCGATGGCGGTTGAGGCGCTGGCGTCACGAGCGCACTCCAGGTAGGAGAAAGTCGGATGCAGGAAATCGATTCGGTCACTCAGCAGGTGGCCACGCTGATCGTCAACCTCATCAGCATGTGGGGACTAAAACTGCTCGGCGCGTTGGTCTTGCTCTTCATCGGGCGGATCGCGGCCGGGTGGACGCGCAAGATCGTGCGGAGGGGGCTCACAGCAGGGAACGTCGATGCCACGCTGGTGCCGTTCATCTCAGGCGTGGCCTACTACGTGATTCTGGTCGCCGTGATCGTGGCAGTGCTTGGCGTCGTCGGCATCCAGACGGCGTCGCTTCTCGCTGTTCTGGGCGCTGCGGGTCTTGCTATCGGACTCGCTCTACAGGGAACGCTGTCGAATGTCGCTTCGGGTGTCATGCTGCTCGTCTTCCGTCCGTTTCAGGTGGGCGACTACATCGAGGCTGGCGGCACAGCGGGGTCGGTCGAAGCGATCGGCTTGTTCAGCACGACCCTGAATACGCCGGACAACGTCAAGATCCTGGTGCCGAATTCACAAGTGTACGGCCAAACGATCAAGAACTACGCGGCCAATGACACGCGGCGGAACGACATGGTCATCGGAATCTCTTACGATGACGATATCGGTCTCGCGGCCGAAACGATCAAGCGCGTCCTGGCTGCCGACGAGCGTGTGCTCGCGGAGCCGGAGCCCGTAGTGGCGGTGTCGGAGCTGGGCGACTCGTCCGTGAATTTGGTGGTCCGTCCGTGGTGCAAGAAGGAGGATTACTGGGGGCTGCGCTTCGACATGATGCGGACTTTGAAGGAACAGCTTGAGGCGGCCGGCTGCTCGATACCCTATCCGCAGAGGGATGTTCACCTCTTCGAGGCGGGAAAACAGGAGACCGCGTGAGGTAGCGACGCCGGCGGCAGGGTAGATACGAAGTACCGGGCGTAGACAAACTGGAGAATTCCTAAGACGCGAACTCCGCGGGGAGTGTGGCTATGATTTCACGTCTCTTGGCGTCGCTGTGTCTGGCCGTGGCGTTCCTCACGTCGACAACGGCCTCGGCACAGGCGCAGCGGCTCGAGTACCCGAACTCCGAACGAGTCGACGTTGTGGATAACTACCACGGCACTGCGGTCGTGGATCCCTATCGCTGGCTGGAAGATGTCGACTCCGATCGGACCCGAGCTTGGGTCGAAGCACAGAACGGGGTCACGTTCTCGTACCTGAACGCGATACCCGAGCGCGAGCGAATAAAGGAACGGCTGACTCAGCTGTGGAATTACGAGCGGTATGGCACACCGTTCAAGCGAGGCGGCAAGTACTTCTTCTTTAAGAACGATGGGCTTCAGAACCAGTCGGTCCTCTACATGCAGGAATCGCTGAGCTCAGAGCCCCGTGTCGTGCTCGATCCGAACGAGTTTTCGGCTGACGGTACCGTTGCGCTCGGCGGCTGGTCGCTGACCGAAGACGCGAGGCTGCTGGCGTACAGCCAATCGGTCAGTGGGTCGGATTGGCGCGAGTTCTTTGTCCGCGATGTGGCGACGGGCCGAGACCTCGACGACCATCTGAAGTGGATCAAGTTTTCGGGCGCCTCCTGGACGCGCGACAACGCTGGCTTCTTCTACGGCCGTTATCCCGAGCCGAAGGAAGGCGATGAGTACGAAGACGCCAACCGCAATCGCAAGATCTACTATCACCGGCTGGGCACGCCTCAGTCGCAGGACGTTCTGATCTATGAGCGTCCCGACCAACCCGAGTGGATGATCGGTGCGTTCGTTACCGAGGATGGCCGCTATGTCATTCTGAGTCTGTCCTTCGGTACGGACGACCGAAACCGCGTCTACTTCATCGACCTCGAAGATGCAGGGAACCCGAAGCTGGACGGCGAAGTCGTCGAGCTGATCGACGAGTTCGAGGCCAGCTATGACTTCGTCGGCAACGACGGCCCTGTCTTCTACTTCCGTACGAACCTGGAGGCGCCGCGCTACCGGCTGATCGCCATCGACACGCGGGACCCGGAGCGTGACGACTGGACGGAACTGATCCCGGAAAAGGGCGACGTTCTGCAGGGGGTCGCGATCGCCAACCGGCAGTTCGTTGCGAGCTATCTACACGATGCGCACACTCAGATTCTGATCCATGACATGGATGGTCGGTTCAACAGCGGGGTAGAGCTTCCTGCCATCGGATCGGCCGGCGGTTTCAACGGCGAGCGGGACGACAGCGAGGCCTTCTACAGCTTCACATCGTTCACCTATCCAACGACGATCTTCCGCTACGATTTCGAGACCGGCGCCTCCACGGTGTTACGGGCGCCCGATATCGACTTCGACCCGAGCCTGTACGAGACCAGGCAGGTGTGGTACGAGTCGCGCGATGGCACGAAGGTGCCGATGTTCGTCGTCCACAAACGGGGCATCGAGTTGAATGGCTCGAACCCGACGTATCTGACGGCCTACGGCGGATTCAACATTAGCCTCACGCCGAGGTTCGATACGAGCCGGTTGGTCTGGCTGGAGATGGGTGGTGTGTACGCGCAGCCCAGCTTGCGAGGCGGCGGTGAGTACGGTGAGGATTGGCACCGCGGCGGGATGTTGGAGAACAAGCAAAACGTCTTTGACGACTTCATCGCGGCGGCCGAGTATCTGATCGACGAGGGCTACACGTCGACCCCGAAATTGGCTGTCGCCGGCGGGTCGAACGGCGGATTGCTGGTGGGCGCCGTGATGACGCAGCGCCCGGAGCTGTTCGGTGCCACGCTGCCCGCGGTGGGCGTGATGGACATGCTGCGCTTCCACAAGTTCACCATCGGCTGGGCCTGGGTATCGGACTACGGCTCGTCGGAAGACCCGGAGATGTTCCGCCACCTGTATGCATACTCGCCATATCACAACCTGCACCCCGATTTCTATCCGCCCACCATGGTCACGACGGCCGATCACGATGATCGCGTCGTGCCGGGCCACTCGTTCAAGTTCGCGGCGCGTCTGCAGGAGATGCAGATGGGGGACGCTCCGGTATTGATCCGGATCCAGACCAAGGCCGGCCACGGCGGCGGAAAACCGACCAGCATGATCATCGAGGAGCAGGCGGACCGCTGGGCGTTCCTCGTGAAGAACCTGGGGGCAACGTGGCCTCAGCAGGTTACATCCGAGTGATGAGTCGGGCAGGCCGGGTATCCCAGACCTGAGCCTTCCCCCGGCGGAGTCCAAGAACGGCCGCGCGCCAATCCCGGGTGCGGCCGTCTTCGTCTGTCCCCCGCGATTCGATGTTGGGCTACGCCTCGCTTGTGCACATGCGACCCAACGCCGTCGGCCCAGCCGCTCGTTGGGTGGCGCCATGCTTCGAAGAATTCCTTGCCCGTTTGTCGCTCCGGCACCTACCTTAGACGTGCCCCTTCGTCAAGAGACAGATGAAACCACCGCGTTCGCTCTCCTTGCGGAGCAAGTTCATCCTCATCGTGTTCGGCGGTGCCGTTTTGCCGTTGGCATTGCTCGGGCTGTGGCTCACGCGGACGGCGGAACGCTCGGGCGAGGAGTTGTTGCGAGCACGGCTGCAAACCTCACTCAGCCAGGTGATCGACGAAGTCGGCCTCCGCTGGCTGAGCCAGCGCTCTCAGCTACTCAGGCTGGCGGAATGCCCCGCCGTTCAGTCGGCGCTGCGCGACAGCGTGACCGACCCGGAAGCCGAGAACGCGGCGCTGGCGGAGCTCCGGACCTTGTACGCGGGCGTGGACGACGCCGTCGGCTCGGCCGAGATCGTGGATCTGTCCGAGACGGTGCGCTGGATCGTCGGGGACGATGGATCTGCGGGTGCTCGGGGCGGTCTGCAAGGCGAGGCGACCTTGACGGTCAGGCTCGGGATCTTCGACGCCGGCACCGGGGCGCGGTTGGGCAACCTCGATGCCCGGGTGCTGATGAGCGGCCTTCTACCGGGCGGCGCCGGCTGGGGCGGTGTGAGCGGCTCTGTGCTCGCAGTGTTCGATCGCAACAGCGGCGCTTCGCTGATTCCGCTCTCCATCGATCCCGCTCTCTTCGCTCGCGAGAGCTTCGTCTGGGGCGAAGAGCCGTGGCTTACCGTGCGACACGTGTTGCACGAGCCGCCGATGGATCTCGTCTTGGCGGCACCGGTGACGCCGTTCGCTGAGCCGTTCCAGGAGGCGGCGCGCCGGAACCTCTGGATCCTCGCGATCGTCGCTCTGGGCGGGTTCACCCTGGCCACGCTCCTCACGCAGCGCACCACCCGCGCGTTGGTCCGGCTGGCGGCGGCCGCCGAGGCGGTATCGCGTGGCGATCTTGACCGGCGTGTCGAAGCAAAGAGCTCTGATGAAGTGGGGCGTGTGGCACGTGCCTTCAATGCGATGACTGAGAGCTTGCGTCACACATTGCGCGAGCTGTCGCAGCGTCAGGCGCTCGCCGCCGTCGGCGAGTTTGCCGCATCGCTCGCCCACGAAGTGCGTAACCCGCTCACGTCAATTCGCCTCGACTTGCAACGCGTGGAGGAGAAACTGCCGGACGAGTCAGACGCGCGCGACTTGCTCGGGCGTGCCTTGAGCGAAATCGAACGCGTCGATCACTCGGTGACGGGCGCGCTGCGCGTAGCGCGCAGCGGCAGGATCACCCACGAGCCCGTCGACGTGCGCCAGCCGCTCGAGGCCGCGCTCCATAGCGCGGAACCCGAGTTCAATGCCCGCGAAGCGCGCCTGGAGCCGGCGCAGTTGGGGGAGCAGCCAATCAGTGTGAGAGGAGAGGCCGCCGCGCTCGAGCAACTGTTCCTGAATCTGCTGTTGAACGCAGCACAGGCCCTCGACCCGGGCGAGCGTGCCGGGGTGGAGCTGAAGGCCGATGCCGGCGAAGCGCTGATCTCAATCTGGGATAGCGGAAGCGGCATTGCTCCGGAGGAGTTGGAGAAGGTATTCAAGCCTTTCTACTCCACGCGGCCCGAGGGGACCGGCCTTGGGCTTGCCATCGCCCAGCGGATCGCGGTCGCCCACGGAGGCGACCTGTCGATCGAGAGCACGCCCGGGTCGGGGACGACGGTAAGGGTGCGTCTGCCGTTGGGAGCCTCGGCGACGACGTAACGCTTCGAGCTACACGCGTAACGAGTCGTTCTCTTCCTCGGCGGATCCAGATTGCCTCGCCGGTGCGATATCCTTTGTCCCACTTGGGTTCCTGGCCTAACCCTCCAATGGCACGCCGCTGGCTACGGTTGGAGCGCAAACGGGCGACCGGCGTCGGTCGGCCCTACGCCCTGCCACCCTGAGGCAGTCTCGTCATGCTGGAAATCGCTGGAGTGCTCGTTGGCGGGCTCTTGCTGGAGCCGAGGGAGTTGTCTGCCGTCGTCTGGTTCGGTGCCGGACTTGTCTTGGGCCTGGTGTTGGCTATCGCATCGCTGGCAGCCTGTGCGCTCGGGTGTTTGGGGCAAGAGCGAGTGCTGTCATAGAGGGAGGCACAAAGCATGAGAGCAATGAGCGGCATTCTCATCCTCGGGTTGGCGCTCTTCGTTTGTAGTTGCGAGCCGCGCCCCGCCGCCGATCAGGGGGAGCTGCTGGCGGCCGAGCTGCCCAGCTCTGCCGCCAGCTCGAGCGAGGCCGAGCAAGACTCGTCACCCATGGTCGTAAGAAGGCTGTGGTTCTCCCCCGATGGCCTGGATTTCTGGGGTGGGCCTTCACCCGATGGACGGTATGTCACCTTCGTCGACTGGAAGACCGAGGATCTGACGGTCCACGACTTCAGAACCGGGGAGAATCGTCAGCTCACGACGGTGGGCTCATTGCCCGACTCGGGCTTCGCGGTGACGTCGGCCTTTTCGCCGGACGGAAAACTCGTGGCCTACGGCTGGGCAAACCCTCCCGATTGGAACGACCAGCTGCGCATAGTCGGGTTTGATGGGTCGAACCCGCGTGTTCTCTATTCAGACGCGGAGCTGAATGTGAACCCGGAAGAGTGGACCGCAGACGGTACGCAGATACTCGTCCACGTTCAAAGGATCGTCGACCGCGTCAATCAGATCGGGCTCGTCTCGGTCGAGAGCGGTGAGCTTCGAGTGCTGGCCACGTTGGATCGGCGTGCTCCTCTCGAGATCGCTGTGTCGCCAGACGGGCGGTACGTGATCTACGACTTCCCCAGCGAACAGGGCTCACCGGAGCACGACATTTATCTGCTAGACGTTGCCACGCGTGAGGTGAGCGCTCTTGTCGAGCACCTGGCCGACGATCGCGTCCTGGGTTGGTCGCCGGACGGTGAGCACGTGCTGTTCGCCAGCGATCGCGCGGGCACGCTGGGGGCGTGGTTGCTACCGGTGGCGGATGGAGAACCCATCGGCGAAGCCAGGCTGGTGATGCACGAGCTGTGGCGAGTCAGACCACTCGGGTTCGCTCGCAATGGGTCGTTCCTCTACGGCGTGCCCATGAACATGCCGGATGTCTACACCGCGACGATGGATCCCGAGACGGGAGAGCTGCTCGACCACCCGACACGCGTCAGCCAAGGCTATTTCGGTCGTAACGGCGGAGCGCAGTGGTCGCCCGACGGCCGCTACCTCGCCTATATCTCGCAGCGGGGCCGATTGCGTGGGGCGTTTGGCACCGATGTGATCGTGGTCCGCTCGACGGAGACCGGTGACGTGAAGGAGCTTCGGCCGAGTCTGGGGAGTATGGGGTTGCCCGAGTGGTCGCCGGGCGGCCGCTTCTTGCTGGTACGTAGCGTGGACGAGGAGAACCGTGGGGGTCTGTTCCGTGTCGACGCGCAGACCGGGGAAGTCGAGCCCCTCATCCAGTACGCGTCTCGCGAGTTCCTGATGATGGCGCGCTGGCTCGGGGACGATAAGACGCTCTTGCTGTGCGTAATGAGCGAAGGCGGGTCCAGGCTCGCCGTGCGGAACCTGGAGAGCGGGAGTGAGAAGGTTCTCTATCGTGGCGGCGAGGGACGGGGACGAATCCATCCTCGCTTCGACGTTTCACCGGATGGCCGGCAGGTGGCGTTCGTCCATGTCAAAGAGAATGAAGCCAAAAGTTTGATGGTGATGCCGACCGCCGGCGGCGAGCCTCGCGAACTGCTGATGCGGAATGAGGGCGAGCCGTGGCCACAGGTCGTCGAGTGGTCGCACGACGGACGCTATATCTACTACGTGCTCTGGGGATATCCGGAAGAGGACCCAAGCCGCGGGCTCTGGCGCGTACCCGCGGTTGGGGGCGTGCCCGAGCAACTGGACTGGTACATGGAATTCGACGTCAAGCAGATACCCAGTTTCCACCCCGACGGGAGACGCATCGGCTTCACGGTGAGCGAGTTTGGTGCCGAAGTCTGGGTGATGGAAGACTTCCTGCCGTCAGCAACGGGAACATCGGAATCGGAGGAATAAGGAGGGTGCCATGAGCAGGATAATCGGCATTCTCGTTCTTGGCTTTGTGGCGGCCATTGGCTGCAACTCAGAGTCGCCGCGGACGAGCGGTGAGGGCGACCTGGTGGCGGCGGGCATCCCAGGCGCTGTCGCGAGCACGACCTCGGCCGGACAGGACTCCTCGCCGCTGGTGGCGCGACGCGTCTGGGCCGACGCGAGCCCCTTCACCTCGCCCTTTCCCGATGGGCGATATCTGGCGTATGGGGGCGGCGGTTACCTGTGGGTGCGCGATCTTCGCACGGGCGAGAGCCGCCGACTGACGGACAAGAGTCGGCGGCTGGTGGAGTACAACAGCGTGTCCCCAGACGGCGAGCTGATCGCGTACGCTTGGTGGAACGACGCGGGCGGGATGGAGTTACGGGTCATCGGCGTAGACGGCTCGCAGCCTCGTGTCCTCTACAGCGACGAGTCGGTGAACTGGCTGGCTCCGCGCGACTGGTCGCCGGATGGCGCACACGTCCTCGCCCACCTCACGGGGGAAGAGCGGAACGAAATAGCACTCGTATCGGCGAAAGATGGTGCCGTTCGCGTGGTCAAGGCGTTCGACACCGGCGGACCGGGCAAACTGAGCTTCGCGCCGGATGGTAAGTACGTCGCCTACGAGTGGCGACCGGACCGCGGGGTCCCCGGCGACATATTCGCGATCGAGGTCGATGGAGGCCGCGAAATCACTCTCGTCCGGCACCCTGCTGACGACGACCTCCTGGGTTGGGCGCCGGATGGCGGGCACGTCTTGTTCACATCCGACCGAACTGGGACAGTGAGTGCCTGGCTGCTGCCGGTCGCCGCCGGCGAGCCGAGTGGGGAGCCGAGGCTGATAAAGCCTGACATGTGGCGCGTGATGCCGCTGGGCTTCACCCGTGAAGGCTCGTTCTTCTACACAGTGACGACGTCGGCCTGGGACGTCTACACGGCGAAGCTCGATCCTGAAACCGGCGCGCTGGTCGATGCGCCGACCCCGGCCACCGGACGCTTTGTAGGTGGGAACGGCGGACCCAGGTGGTCACCGGACGGTCGCTACCTGGCCTGGCGCTCGCAGCGCGGTGACCATCCGAGACAGGGCGTCTTCATGATCCGTTCGCTGGAAACCGGTGAGACGCGCGAGCTCGACCCAGGCTTCATCGAGATATCTCGCTTCCCCGGGTGGTCACCGGACGGTAGCGCCTTACTGGTGAAGGCGCGGGAGGAAGGTAGCGGCTCGTACTTGTTCAGGGTCGACGTGCAGACGGGCGTTGCCGAGCCGCTCGTCCAGGTCGACACGTACGAAGGTCGCTGGGCCGACTGGTCGGCCGACGGGAAGTCGATCTACTACAGCATCGAGTTCTACGATGGAGTGGGTGGGGAGTCACCACGGATCGTGACCCGCGACCTGGAAAGCGGGAGCGAGGAAGTGCTCTACCGCGCTCCGGAGCCGGCGCTCATGGGTCCAGGCAACGTTGCTTTGTCGCCCGACGGCCGGAAGCTGGCCCTCGTTCTCTCGCCTGAAGATACGACGAAGGCTAGCAGCCTCATGCTGGTGCCCGTGGCAGGCGGAACGCCCAGGGAGTTGCACCGTTTCGAGTCCGACGCCCCCGGCCCCAGTAACCTGACCTGGACACCGGACGGCCGCCACCTGGTCTACACGACGTTTTGGGACGCCGCTGGACTCTGGCGCCTGCCGGTGGACGGCGGGGTCCCCGAGCGGTTGGAGTGGGAGGGGATGGAAAAGCAACGAGACATCCGGTTCCATCCCGATGGTCGGCGAATCGGCTTCACGGCCGGAGGTTACGCGTTCGAGGTCTGGGTGATGGAGGACTTCCTGCCGTCGCACGCGACCGGTGCATTGGAATCAGAGAAGGAGTAGGAGGGTGCCATGAGCAGGATGACCGGCATTCTCGTTCTTGGTGTTGTTGCAGCCATTGGGTGCAATACGGAGTCGCCCCGCGCGAACGGTGAAGGCGACCTGCTGGCGGCGGGCATCCCCGGTGCCGTCGCGAGCACGACGTCGGCCGAGCAGGACTCGGCGCCGATGGTGGTGCGGCGCGTCTGGGGTGGGCCCGATGTGAACGGGGGTGCGGTATCGCCCGACGGGCGCTATCTGGTCTTCGTCGACGGAGCCGGTGACCTCGCGGTCCGCGAGGTCAGTACGGGCCAAGTGCGCCGGCTGACCGAGGATGCCAATTGGATGAACCAGTGGGCAGAGGGAGCGGTGGTATCGCCCGACGGCGAGCAGATAGCCTACATGTGGTATCGAGATGGCCAAGAACATCCTTACGAGTTGCGCCTCATCGAATGGGATGGCGGCAGTTCGCGGGTCCTGTTCGCAGGAGAGTCCTTTCAGTGGTACGGCACCGCGGCATGGTCGCCCGACGGCGAACAACTTCTCGTTTCTGGTTCTGGAGACGACGAGACTTACAGACTGGCGCTGGTCTCCGTTTCGGATGGATCAACGCGAACGCTGAAAGAAACGGGCAGGCGCTGGCCCGTTGAGGAGAGCTTCTCTCCCGACGGCCGTTTCATCGTCTACGACCTTCCGGAAAGAGCCAACTCGGAAGAGCGTGACATATTTGTGCTCGATGTGGAAAGCGGCGCGGAAGAGCCGCTGGTGCAGCACCCGGCCAACGATTTCCTCTTGGGTTGGGCGCCGGACGGCGAGAACGTTCTGTTCGCCAGCGACCGCACGGGTACTCTGGGCGCGTGGATTCTTCCGGTGAAGGACGGACGAGCCGCCGGAGAGCCCAGACTGGTGAAGCCCGACCTGTGGCGCGTGTCGCCGATCGGCTTCACCCGGGACGGTTCATTCTACTACGGCGTACAGATGGACTCCCGCGTCATCTACGTCGCCAGCCTTGATCCGGAGACGGGAGCGGTGTTGGCGGCCCCGACGCCGGTGAGCCGGGATTACCTGGGCACGAACACGTCCCCGGACTGGTCACCCGATGGTCGACACCTGGCCTACATCACGCTGGAAGGACAACAGGCCGGGTGGTACACCGGTGAGCACACGATATCGATCCGGTCTGTCGAGACCGGTGAGACCCGGCGTCTGCGAGTCCCTGACTTGAAGCTTCTGGGCGGCTTCCGCTGGTTTGCCGACGGTCACCACCTGCTCGTGCCGGGCGTCGATCGGAACGACCGAAGTGGAGTATTCAAGGTCGATGTCCAGACCGGCGACGCGGAACCGCTTGCGGCGTTCTGGGGCATCGAGATCGCTCGGCTGATCGACTGGTCGCCGGACGGCCATTCGATCTACTACAGGGTCTGGCAGGGCGAGGAGACTCGCATCGCAGTGATGGACCTGGAGAGCGGGGAACAGCGGCTGCTCTTCGATGAGCAACCGAACCCTCCCGTGGCTCTGTCGCCTGACGGCCGACAGCTTGCTTTCGCCGTCGGGGGTGGCGGTGAACGCAGTCTGATGCTGATGCCAGCAAAGGGCGGCGTTCCCCGAGAACTGCACCGCTTTCCGACCGAGAACAACTACAATGTCTTCGATATCGCCTGGTCCGTTGACGGTCGACATGTGCTCTGCGTCAGACCTTGGGACGCGGCCGTGGAAGTCTGGCGCGTACCTGTGGCTGGTGGAGAGACGGAGAAGCTGGATCTGTCGTTGAATCGCATGAGGAAAATCCGCTTTCACCCCGATGGCCGGCGGGTCGCTTTCGAAAGCGGGCGCAGCGGAGGCGAGATCTGGGTGATGGAGAACTTCCTGCCCGAACCCTTGACAAAGACTCCTTGAACTCGACGGTGGACCTTTCTGGCGTGGCACAACAACTTGGTGGTGCACTGGCGGTGATGCATCTGGCGGTTTAGAGTCGAGAGAGTAATCAACCGCCGAACCCATGCCTGAGATACCGCACGAAGAGCCGGTCGGACGATGAACCGCATTCTGGTAGTCGATGACGATGCCGTCCTTCGCCGCTCGCTCGCCGAGGCGTTGGCGAACAGCGCCACCGAAGTTCGCACGGCCGAAGACGCCGAGCGCGGCCTCGCCATGATCGATGAACAGTTGCCCGATGTGGTTATCAGCGACATCCGGATGCCGGGACTGGACGGGCTCGCGCTGCTGAGGATGCTTCGTGAACGGGCGCCATCCGTCGACGTCATCCTGATGACGGCGTACGACGACATGCCGACGGTCGTCGCGGCGATGCGCGAGGGCGCTTGCGACTTTTTGGTGAAACCGCTCGACCTGCACGAGTTGCGCCGGGTGATCGCCCGCGTGTTCGAGGATCGCCGCACCCGCGAGCGGGCGCAGCGCGCGGCCGAGGAGGAGGCCAGCACCTACCGACTCGACGAGCTGGTCGGACACGATCCCCGCATGATCGACATCTACAAACTGGTGGGGCAACTCGCTGCCAACCGCGCCAACGTGCTCGTCCGCGGCGAAACGGGGACGGGCAAGGAAGTCATCGCTCGGGCCATCCACTTCAATTCGCCAGATGCCTCCGAGCCGTTCATACCCGTCAACTGCACGGCGTTCGCTCCGACGTTGTTGGAGTCGGAGCTGTTCGGGCACGTGAAGGGCGCCTTCACCGGCGCCGTGTCCGATCACCGTGGCCGCTTCGCGCTGGCGGGTCGCGGTACGATCTTCCTCGACGAGGTCGGCGACACGTCGATCGAGTTCCAGAGCAAGCTGCTGCGCGTGCTGGAGGACCACGAGTATTACCCCGTGGGCGGCGAGCGACCGGAGCGGACGGAAGCCCGGGTCATTTCGGCGACGCACCGTGACCTGGAGGCGATGATCGGTGAGGGACGCTTCCGGGAAGACCTGTACTACAGGTTGCGGGTCGTCGAGATTACGGTGCCGCCGCTGCGCGAGCGGCTCGAGGACCTGCCGGTCCTGGCCGAACATTTGGCTCGCCGGGCGGCAGAGACCCTGCATCAGAAACTCCCGGTGCTGGCGCCGGAGGCGTTGGACGTAATGATGGGGCACCGTTGGCCCGGCAATGTGCGCGAACTGGAGAATTGCCTCACACGCGCCGTCGTGCTCGCGACCGGCGACGTCATACGTCCCGATCACCTTGCCATCGGCGCGACGCCGCCGACCTCGCCGGCCCACCTCTCGAGCCTGGACGAGATGGAGCGCCGACACGTGGCCGAAGTGCTGACCGCGACGGGTGGCCACAAAGCGCGGGC
>JASFMO010000018.1:0-18676 GCA_050117535.1 Gemmatimonadales bacterium
GCCGTCGCTTTGGCGAGGCCGTTGCGCAGCAGCTCGTGCTGAATCGCCCCGACGCCACCGCCAATGTCCAGCAGCGTCGCCCCCTCGATATCCTCCGACTCGAGTGCCTCGATCAGCATCCGGGTCGTTCGGCGGGGCCCCTTACGACGATAGCCTTTCAGCTCTCTGGAGACGTACCAGCCGGAGAATACGCTCTCGGCACCTTGGCACTGACAACACGTCATGTCGACCTCGTTCGGCTATCCGCCAGCTCACTCACGCACCAAGCCGCCGGCGAACAGACCATCCACGACATCCCGAACGACGCGCGGATCGAAGCCGCGTCTGAGCAGCTGATCGCGTACCCTTCGCTTCGCTGTGGGCCGGTCATCCGGTTCACAGGCTGGGCCCAAGCGTTTTTTGGCCACGACCCGTTCGGCCAGGGCACGCTCGTCGGTATCCTCTTCCTCAAACAACTGCTCGATGACCGGAATGGCCACGTCCCTTGGGATACCCTTCACGTAGAGCTCTCGCACCATGCGGCGGATGCCCATCGGCCGATGGGCGAGACGATCGCGCACGTAGGCGCCGACAAACGCCTCGTCATCGATGAGCCCCACTGCCCCCAGCCTTCGCATCGCCGCTTCGATCGTTGTTTCGCCGAACCCGCGATCCGCCAGCTTGCGGCGGACCTCGAGGCCTGTCCGCTGGCGGTACGACAAAAAGTTCAGCGCCGCGTCAATGGCGCGGCGCTCGGTCTCCTCGCTGACCTCGGAGAGCGCCTGCTCTTCGACTCGTTCGCTATCCAAATCTCGTCACGTGTCGCGGATCCACGCCGGCTGCCTACGACTCCTCCGCCTCTTCTTCCGCGGCATCCGCCGCATCGCCACCGATGCCCATCGCGTCCCGGACCTTGACCTCCACCTCGCCGCCGACATCCGGGTTCTCCTCCAGGAAGCTCTTCGCATTCTCACGGCCCTGGCCGATCCGCTGCTCGCCGTACGAGAACCACGCCCCCGCCTTTCGGATGATCCCGTGCTCCGCGGCGAGGTCGACCAGCTCACCCGCCCGCGAGATGCCCTGGCTGAACATGATATCGAACTCCGCCTGTCGGAATGGCGGCGCACACTTGTTCTTGACGACCTTGACCCGCGTGCGGTTCCCCACCTGATCGTTGCCGTCCTTGATCGAGGCGATGCGTCGGATATCGAGCCGCAGCGAAGCGTAGAACTTCAGGGCGCGTCCACCCGGCTGCGTCTCGGGGTTCCCGAACATCACGCCGATCTTCTCGCGGATCTGATTGGTGAAGACCACTGCGGTCTTCGACCGGTTGATCGCGCCGGTGACCTTGCGCAACGCCTGCGACATCAGGCGCGCCTGGAGACCGACATGCGAAGCCCCCATCTCGCCTTCGATCTCCGCCCGCGGCACCAGCGCTGCGACCGAGTCGATGACCACGACGTCTACGGCTCCACTCCGTACCAACACTTCGGCGATCTCCAGCGCCTGCTCGCCTGTGTCGGGCTGCGAGACGAGGAGATTCTCTATGTCCACGCCCAACTTCTCGGCATAGTGGATGTCGAGAGCGTGCTCCGCATCGATGAAGGCGGCGACACCGCCGGCCCTCTGTGCATTGGCGATGATATGCAGCGTCAGCGTCGTCTTGCCCGAGGACTCGGGGCCATAGATCTCGGTCACGCGGCCGCGGGGGATCCCACCGATGCCCGTCACCGCATCCAGCGCGATCGAGCCCGTGGGAATCGCGTCGACTTTGACGCGGGCACCCTCAGCGCCCATCCGCATGATCGCGCCTTTTCCGTGCTGCCGCTCGACCAGCGAGATCGCGACGTTCAGCGCCTTCCTTTTCTCCTCACTCAACTCCGCAGCCATGTCCCCTCCTGTGAACAGCAACCACGCCGCCCCCGGAATATCCTACCCACGGCCAGAGACAGCCGCATCACGTCGATACTAGCCCGTGGCGCTCAAACGATTATCAACCCACGGCTCCGTCGGCCAGCGCCTCGAATGCGGCGCAGGCTCGCTCGATGCCCGCATCGCCAACATCGAGGTGCGTCACGGCCCGCAAGCGATGCGGCGCCGTCGCCAGTAGCCAGACTCCCTCCGCTTCCAGATGTTCGACCACGCCCGACGCCGAAAGATCGTCTCGCTCCACGTCGATCATCACGATGTTCGTCTCCGGCGGAATGACGCTGAATCCGTCCAGCTCATCAACGAACGTGGCCAGCCTTCGCGCGCGCCTGTGGTCGTCCGCCAGCTTCGCCAGGTTGTGGTCCAGGGCGTACAGCGCCGCCGCCGCCAAGATGCCGACCTGACGCATCCCCCCGCCCAAACGCTTCCTGAGCGTCCAGCCTCGGCTCATGGCCTCAGCCGTGCCCGCCAGCGCCGAACCGATCGGAGCGCCCAGACCCTTCGAAAAGCAGACCATCACCGTGTCGGCCTGGGCCGCGAACTCGGACAGCCCGACCCCGGCGGCGACCGATGCGTTCCAAAGTCTCGCGCCGTCCAGATGGAGCGGCAGCCGGTATTCGTCCGCCAGCTCGCGCAACCCGCGAAGCACCTCGAGCGCCATGACCTTGCCGCCGGCCATGTTGTGCGTGTTCTCGGCGCAAATCAGCGACGTGCGCGCCAGATGCCGGCTCTGCGGCCGAATGTATCCACGCGCCAACTCGGCTGTCAGCACGCCATCCTCCGTCGGCACCTGCCTCAACTGCACGCCGGACCAAGTCGCCGCACCGGCGAACTCGTAATGGAACACGTGTGCGTTCGCTTCGCAGATCGCTTCCGACGCCGGCGACGCATTCAGCAGTATGCCCACCTGATTCGCCTGCGTACCACTGGGAAAGAACAGTGCGGCCTCCTTGCCCAACAACGCCGCCAGCCGTTCCTGCAGGCGCACGACCGTCGGGTCGTCGCCCAGCACATCGTCGCCGACTTCCGCCTCTGCTATGGCGCGGCGCATCTCTGGCGACGGGCAAGTGACGGTATCGCTACGCAGATCTACGACGTCGTTCGCGGTCATGGTTGCTGTTTCTCTGAGCAAGGCGGTCGGGTAAACGTCTTCAACCTATTTCGGGTCTTATTCGGGGTCAAGGGCGGGCTCACCCTGAATAGAATTCCTCGATCGACCCCGCGACCTGCTCCATCTCCGCCACGCCGAGCTCCGGATACAGCGGCAGGCTCAGGACCTCGGCCGCGGCGCGCTCGGCTTCGGGGAAGTCGCCCTTGCGATAGCCCAGCGACGCAAAACACGGCTGCAAGTGAAGCGGGACCGGATAGTAGATCCCGTTTCCGACGCCGCGATCGCGCAGGCGGTCCCGCAGTTCATCGCGCCGCCCGGCGCGGATCGTGTACAGGCTGTAGACGTGGAAACGGTCGATCGCGGCGACCGGCGTGACTACGCTCTCGACTCCCGACAGGCGCCGATCGTACCAGGCCGCGCGCGCTCGCCGGGTCTCGGTCCAGCCCGGCAGGTAGCGGAGCTTGACATTCAGCACCGCCGCCTGAATGGCGTCGAGCCGCGAATTGGTGCCCACTTCGTGGTGGACGTACCGCCCACTGGCGTAGTCTTCCCCATGGACGCGCAGCCGACGCAGTCGCCCGGCGATCTCCGCATCGTTCGTCGTGATCATCCCTCCGTCACCCCAGCCGCTCAAGTTCTTCGTGGGGTAGAACGAGAAGCAGCCCGTCGTGCCCACGGCTCCAGCGGCTTGCCACCGACCGTCCACGAGTCCCTTGGCTCCGATCGATTGGGCCGTGTCCTCGATGACCCAAAGCCCTCTCTCGGCAGCCAAATCGAGCAACGGCGGCATCTCGGCCATCTGACCGAACAGGTGGACGGGTATGATCGCGCGCGTGCGCTCGGTCAGCGCTGCGGCCACCGCGGCAGGATCGAGATTGAACGTCGCTGGATCGACATCGGCGAACACCGGCCGGCCGCCAGCATTGACGATCGCGCCTGCCGTGGCGAAGAAAGTGAAAGGGGAAGTGATCACCTCGTCGCCCGGCTCCAGCTCCAGCAGTCGCAGCGACAGGTAGAGCGCATCGGTGCCGCTGGCCACTCCGATCGCGTGGCCGACGTCGAGGTACTCGGTGACCGCCGATTCGAAATCGGCCACCGCCCGGCCCAGCACAAAGCTCTGCGCCCGCGCGACGTCCACCACGGCGGCCATCAACTCTTCAGCGATCGGCAAGTTTTGCCGCTCGAGATTAAAGAGCGGAATCTGGCGCGCCGCCTGCCCTTCGCTATTCACTCCCAACCTCTCCTTCCCAAGTCAACTCGCTCTCCGCGCTATGTTCGACCCCAAGCTCGCCCGCCGCCGCAGACCAAGCTCGCAAAGCCCTCTCGACGTGATCCACATCCGCTCCCGCACCGACCTCAGGCGGGTGGGCCGGCGTCGGCCACTCCGATCCACGCAACCAGGGCCAGGCCGCATACACAACCCCGGTCAGACCAAGCAGTAGCGCGAGCAGCCCAATCACGTGACCCGACCCCAGCGCGCGAACGTCGACAACAGCAGAACGGCACCGCCCAGCCACACCAGCCACGACAGCGGTCGCACCGCCAGCCTGAACATCGCACCTTCCGCCGCCCTCAGATCAACCAGGCTGACGACCGTGTCGTACAGTACGCCACTTTTCACCGCCGGCCGCCGACTGGGCAAGTCCGTTTTCCGATCCTGAACGATCTCGGCGGTCACCAATTCAGGACCCGTCTGCCCCCGCTCCAATTTGAACGTCGCGACCCGCTTCTCCAGTTCATCGGCTTGGTAACGCGACAGGCCGAGATAAGTGACTCGCACGTCCGCTCCGAGCCAACCGCTCAGGTTCGCCGTCTCCCCGGGATAGAGCACCCGCGACTCGGCCTGCGTCAACGCCTCGGCTGCGATCCCCACCCCGATCGCGGCCAAGCCCAGATGCGCCAGCGCGGAAGCCCGACGACGGCCCGAACGACGGCGCACTACGCGCGAGATCTCGGCACGATCGTCAGCGGCCGATCGGCGCCAGCGCCGCCGAACGCGGAATAGGCGGGTAGCATCCGCGGCCGCGCCTACCGCGAGCGCAACCGCCAGTCCGCACAGGATAGCCAGAAAGAGGCCTTCGCGCCCGATGATCGCGGTCAAGACCACAGTTGTGACCGCAGCGGCCGGTCCCGCCGCAACCCAGACTCTCTTCCAATTACCGGCCGGACGCGCGATCGACCACGTCGCCATCAATCCGAGACTCAGCAATGCGAGCGCCCAAGCGACGTCGGCCCAGAGCGATCCGCCACTCAGGCCCGCCACCGCACCGATCCCGGCCATCGACAGCGACAGCAGGCCACCACGGAAGGCCCAGAGGCCATAACCCGGAACGTCGCGAAGCCCCTCGGCGCCCCGATCTCGCGATCCCGCCCCGGCCACCGCGCCTGTGATGATGCCCACCGCCAGGCCGCCCGCCCACAATCGCGGTGCCGGCGACCCGCCCGCCGCAAACAGAATTGCGGCCCAGACTCCGAGCATGGCCGGAAAGCACGCGAACTCGAGCATCCGGCGCCAGCGTACCGCCCAGGTCGGAACGACCGACCCGCCGGGAGCGTGCAGAGACGCGAAGGCCAACAACCAGGCCGGCGCATAGGCGAGCGGGTAAGAGAAACCGCGCGACTCGAACAAGACTCCGCTCAGCCCGTACGCCCGCCATGTCGACGCCAGGAGCGCGAGCGTCACCAGGGCCGCAACGGCGATCATCGCCGTCCGTTCTTGCCGCCTCTCGCTCTGCCGCGCCACCAGCGGTCCCGCGACCACGCCACCGAAAACGAAGGCGCTGCACGCCACCGCCAGATATGTGGCCAGCATCTCGACATGCCACGCCGGCGCCTTGAGCGCGACGGGCAGGCCGGCTCCTACCGCTGCAGGTACGAGCGGCTGCGCGAACGGGTTAGCCCGGACGAGGACCATCAGCAGCCCCACCAGCGTCAATACCGCCAGGCTAGCCGTGCGTGCCGCCGCGCGCCGGGACGTTCCCAACCGGTGGCTGAGCGCGGCCGCGCCAGCGACCAAAACGGTGAGCAGCAGGAGTCCGCCGGAGGGCCCGCTCCACAGGCCGGCGACGCGCCAGGCGAGGGCCTCTTGGAAGCCGGATATCGACCCCACATAGGCGTATCTCAGCTGCACGTGGATCAAAGCGTAGACCAGGCCGGCGCTCGCGAGGACGACCAGGCCGAATGCCGCCTCCATCGCGCGTCCGCCCAAGACCGTCAGAGCGCGGCGGTCACTCAGCGCGCCCGCAAACGAGGCGACCACAGCCGCCAGCACCAAGGGCAGACCTGCCCACAGGCACAGTTCGCCTAGCTCAGCCATGCCGTCCTCTGGCGCCGTCGCGACCTAGCCTCTGCGCTCGCGCGCACGTTCGATCGCCCATGCCACCGCCTCCTCCGGCGTGTCCGCCTCGGGGACCGGCAGCGGCGGCAGTTCCGTCCTCAGCGTGATCAAGGGCACGCCGTTCTTCAGGCAGAAAGCCGCCTCCGACAGCGTCCCCCACGCGCCGGCGATCGCGATCACCGCATCGGACGCGGCGACGACCACCGCGTTACGGGCCTCGCCCATACCCGTGGGAATGGCGATGCGGATCCCCGGGTTGGCGGCCCGGTGATCGGCACCGGGCAGGATCCCGACGGTGGTTCCGCCGACGGCACGGGCCCCGGCGGCGGCGGACGCCATCACACCGCCCAGACCGCCGCAGACCAGTACCGCACCGGCCTCCGCCACCAACTCGCCAACTCTGCGCGCGGCTTCCGCGACCTCATCATCGCACGAGCCACTACCGATAACCCCGATGCGAAGCGGCTGGTTCAGCGGATCCATCAGCTGTCATCCTCGGCGTCCGCCGCCCATGCCGACGCCGCTCTCACGGCGCGACGCCAACCGCGAAGTAACCGCTCACGCTCTTCGGCGGCCAATCCAGGCTCGAAGCTGCGCTCCAGTTTCTGTAGCTCGCGCAGCTCGTCGGGCGTCGACCACAGCCCACACGTCAACCCGGCCAGGCTCGCCGCTCCCAGCGCCGTCGTCTCCACCATCGCCGGTCGACCCACCGGTACCCCGGCCACGTCGGCCTGAAACTGCATCAACCAGTCGTTCGCGGCCGCGCCGCCATCCGCTCGCAGCTCGCGCACGGGGTGTCCCCAATCGCGGGCCATCGCCTCGATGAGATCGTGGGTCGCGTATGCCATCGCTTCCAGCGCGGCGCGGGCCAGGTGTTGTCGACCGCTGCCTCGGGTCAGTCCGACGATCGTGCCTCGCGCCTCGGCCAGCCAGTGCGGCGCACCGAGCCCAACGAAGGCCGGAACGAAATAGACGCCGTCATTGGTGGCGAGCGAGCCCGCCAGCTTCTCGGTCTCGGTCGCGCTCTCGATCAATCCCAGCTCGTCGCGCAACCACTGAACGGCCGCGCCGGCGACGAAGATCGAGCCCTCGAGGGCGTACGCCGCTTCACCCCGCGGTCCGCAGGCCACGGTCGTCAGCAGCCCGTGACCGGAGGGGACCAACGCGTCCCCCGTTTGAACGAGTAGGAAGGCGCCGGTTCCGTACGTGCACTTGGCCAGGCCCGGCTCCCAGCAGCCTTGTCCGTACAGTGCCGCTTGTTGATCGCCCATGGCCGCTGCGACCGGCACCTCGGCGCCGAGCGCTTCGCCCGCTGTGACTCCGAATACTCCGCCCGACGGCCGTACTTCGGGTAGGATTCGCTCGGGGACGCCCAGGATCCGGCTCAGTTCGGGATCCCAACGCTGCTCGTCGATGCGGTACAACTGGGTTCGCGACGCGTTCGTCGGTTCGGTGGCGTGCACCCGTCCGTCCGTCAGCTTCCAGATCAACCACGTGTCGATCGTGCCGGCCGCTAGCTCGCCGGCCTCGGCCCGCTCCCGAGCGCCGGGCACGTTTTCCAGCAACCAGCCGATCTTCGTGCCCGAGAAATACGGATCGATGACCAGCCCAGACCGCTCGCGGATGAACGCTTCGTGGCCGGCTTCACGCAGAGCGCGACACTCCGGCGACGTCCGGCGGCACTGCCAGACGACGGCGTTGTGGATCGGCTCTCCGGTCTCACGGTCCCAGACGACGACGGTCTCTCGCTGATTGGTGATTCCGATGGCCGCGGCATCGTCGGGCTCGAGGCCGCCGCTCTCCAATGCCGCGCGCATTGTGGCGCGAACTGAATTCCAGATCTCCTCCGGGTCGTGTTCCACCCACCCGGGCCGAGGATAGTGCTGTTCGATCTCGCGGTATGCTCCCCCTACGATTTCACCGGAGCGGTCTACCGCGAGGACGGTCGTTCCCGTCGTTCCCTGATCGATGGCGAGGATCACTGACATGAGAGCTTCACCGTTTCTGGCCCCAGGTGAACTTCGTCACTTCGAGCGCCGGGTTCGCGCTTTGAAGGTGCGACAGAAACTCCTCCAGTCCTTCCATGTTCGCATACAGGTTCGTCGTGCGACCGCCGTGCTCGATCGAGCAGTAACGTCCGGCTCTTCTAATTCGTTCGATCTGTTTGGGATCGATCTCGCTCCGGCCGACCAACGTATGGAACTCGATGGATCCGTCGTCGACGATACGTACCTTGATGGGCGCTCTCAGGTGCCGACTCCACTCCCACGCCAGCGCCAACAGAATGGCAGCGAAGAACCAGCGCGGCTCGGCGAACAGCAGACCGAAGACGGTCACCAGCGTCAGGGCGGTGAGAAAACCGAACGTGAACGCGAGCGTCGACTTCCTGGTCCGGTACTCTTTCATGACGGCAAGGTTCGGCAACAAGCGAGGGGAGCCAGCTGTGACATCCTATTCAACCCCCGCCGTCAGCCGCCGGACGCCGGCGGCCGCGGCAGGTCGTTCGGCTTGAAGATGCCGACCTCCGTGATGATCCCGTCGATCAGTTCCGCCGGCGTGACATCGAAGGCGGCATTGTAGACCGGCACCGCCTCTGGAGCCGTCTGGCGTCCGAAGCCGCTCCGCACCTCTTCCGCTCCCCGCTGTTCAATTGGAATCTCCGCCCCGGAGCGCAGGTCGAAATCGAGCGTCGAAGACGGAGCCGCCACGTAGAACGGGATCCCGTGGTAGCGCGCCGCCACGGCCACTCCATAGGTCCCGATCTTGTTCGCCACGTCCCCGTTGGCCACGATGCGATCGGCACCCACCAGCACGAGGTCGATGCCCAGGCGCGCCATCGCCGAGGCGACCGCAGTGTCGGGTAGCACGGTGACGTCGATCCCGGCCCGCCCGAGCTCCCAGGCGGTCAGTCGACTGCCTTGCAGCAGCGGCCGCGTCTCCGCGGCCAGCACGCGAATGCCGATTCCTTGCTCGGCGGCCACATAGATCGGCGCCAGCGCGGTCCCGATGCCGCCCGTTGCCAGCGCACCGGCGTTGCAGTGTGTCAGCACCGTCCCCCCGTCGCGAAGCAGCGTCACTCCGTTCTCGCCGATGCGACGGCACATCGCCCGATCCTCATCGAGTATGGCCAGGGCCTCGGAGCGCAGCGCCTCCCACAGTTCAGCGTTTGCGGCACCTCCCATTCGGTCCGCCAGCCCGATCAGGCGATCCACAGCCCACGCTAGATTCACAGCGGTGGGCCGCGCCGCGCGGATCTGTTGGGCGTTCTCGGCCAGGCGGTCGCGGAACTCGGTGAGCGACGAGGCGATGGAGTCGCTGACCGAAGCGACGACACCCATCGCCCCCGCGATTCCGATGGCCGGCGCTCCACGCACCCGCAGGCTTTGAATCGCCTCGATCACCTCATCGACATGCACCAAGTCGATCTCGCTGAATTCGCCGGGCAGCAGAGTCTGGTCGATGATGCGCACCGCACCGTCGTGCCACCGAACCGCGCGGGGAACGTCAATCTTCACGATTGGGCGTGCAGGATCTTGTGGGGTGGGTGTCGAAGCCGTCGCCGAAATTAAGCGGACTCGACCAGCCCGCCGAAAGCGTATCGCCAGCCGAATCGCTCGAACAGCTCGAGCAGCCGCCGGATGGGTAGCCCCATGACGTTGAAGTAGTCCCCTTCGATGCGTTCGACAATCGCCGCGCCGAACCCCTGAATGCCATAGGCGCCCGCCTTGTCCATTGGCTCGTTCGTGCCAACGTATTCTTCGCATTCTTGACGGTCAAGCGAACGAAACCACACGCGGGTCGACTCGACGGCGCTCTCGAGGTGACCGGGCCCAGCCAACGCCACACCCGTGTAAACGATGTGCTCATCGCCTTGCAGTCGCCTTAACATCTCGACCGCATGTTCCGCGTCCACCGGCTTGCCCAGAATGCGATCGCGGTGGACGACCAGGGTGTCGCACCCGATAGCGAGGGCGCCGTCCGAGACCTCACTTTCGGCCTTGCGGCGGGCCAGTCGCTGCGCGGCGGCCGCCGGCTCTTCGCCCGGCCGCAGGCTCTCGTCCACATTCGGTACGCGGACGGTGAACTCGAGGCCCAGCCGCGTGAGCAATTCCGCCCGGCGCGGCGACTGCGAGGCCAGTATCAGCCGGGGCGGTTCCACGGTGCCTCGGCTCTGGCGCTCGGACGGGGTCGCAACTCGATGACCCGCCTCACACTGACGCTCAGAACTTGTGGATGAGGATGTTCTCGCGCGGGATCCGCGCGAGATCCAGCGCCCGCAGCGCGTGGCCGAGCGCCGCCACGTAACGGTCGGATCGCCGCTCAACGTCCTCGTACAACGACAGGGCGCGGTTGCTGAAGAAGTAGTCTTCCGAGTTCACGTTCAGTTCGGTGATCTCGGGCGGCTTCCCGGGGCGACCCGCAAGCGTCAACTGGCCGGCCACGAGGATCGGATCACCGTGAGCGAGGAGCGCCGCGCTGGCCAGCGGCCCGTCGCTAACCGCCGCGCTGCCGGCAGGTCCAACGCGCAAGAAACCGTAGCGGTCGACGGCGAAGAAGTAACGGCCCGGTTGCAGCCTGGTGATCGACTCGCTGGTCAACACGGGACGTCCGAACCATGTGCTGCCCGTATCGAGGAAGTCGCGGTAGCGCCGCTGCAGCGCCGGTTCTCCATCCCGGTTGACGAACAGGACGTTATCCGCCAGCGTCTCGAGTCTGCTCATCAATTCCGGGGCCGGGACGAACCCGTACACGTCCGTGACTTCATCGGCGAGCGTCAGCGCCCGGTGCTCGTGCAGCAAGGCGAGGTAGCCTTCCCGGTCCCGCACCACGGGAGCCGGCGGCTCGGCATAGAGATCGAAGGTGGGCTCGAGCCCGAACGCCGAGGCCCGGGGTGGCCTGGCCGTGGCGAAACCGCTATCCACCGCTGCGAAGTACTCGCCGACGGCGGCGCTGTAGCGCGCCAACGACCCAGAGACCGCCTCGCGGATGGCCGTCACGTCGGTTCTCTGCGCCCACAGCAACCAGCGGTGCGCCTGCACCGTGAACACTTGAACCAGCGCATATTCGCCGACGATCGTGCCCTTGAGGAAGCGTCCGGGATAGCCGGGCGGCAACTCGTGCGGGAGCGTGTCCGAAGGCTGCAGTTCTTCCATGGCCACGCCTCCGGTCGGCATCCAGAGGCGCTGGGTAACCAACCGCGAGCCCCGCAGGTCCGGAGCGATGATCCGCAACGTCGTGCGAACCAGGTCCATCGTGTCCGGCAAGTCCACGCCGAGGTCCAGGGGTCCCAAGACCCAATAACCGGAATCGGTGGGCAGGTGCCGATTCAGCGCCGCGACGGCTGCCTGCTGCCAGGTGGGAGCGCCCTCATAGGCGACGGCGTGAGGATCCCAGGCCGTCTGCGAGCCGGCGCTCGATGACACAAGCGCCACGAGAACGACCGCGTAGGCTACACGCGATAGCATAAGTGACCTCACCGGATTATTCCCTCTCGATGACCAGCGTCACCGGCCCATCATTGACCAGATCGACCTGCATGCTGGCTCCGAAGCTACCTGTGGCGACCGGAATCGTTCCTGCGCGCAGGAGATCGACGAAACGGTCATAGAGCCGCTCCGCCTCTTCGGGTTCGGCTGCACCAACAAACGAGGGTCGCCGCCCTTTGCGCACGTCGCCATACAGCGTGAACTGTGAGACCGCGAGTATCTCCCCGCCGACCTCATCGATCCGCAGGTTCATCTTCCCTTCGCTGTCGGGAAACAGCCTCAGGCCGCGGACCTTCTCCGCCATCCAGCGAAGCGTCTCCTCGTCGTCACCGGACCTGAACCCGACCAGCAGCAAGTAGCCGCGCTGGATCGAGCCCACCGCCTCGCCGTCGACACGTACTTCCGCCCGCGCTACGCGCTGTAACACGACTCTCATCGCGGAGGAACTTTGTGCCAGGACGAGCCGCTGCGCAACCACAGCCGCCGGATTGGCCGAGTGGCGGTGGGGCCGGGAAACTCTGTCTTCGTAGGAGGCGCGGCAGAACCGCAGCCGCCGGATTGGACGCAAGCCGATAGGGTCGCGCCTACTCTACCGTGACGCTCTTGGCGAGATTCCGAGGTTGGTCGACGTTGCAACCCCTCAGCACGGCGATATGGTAGGCGAGCAGCTGCAACGGGATCACATTCAGTACCGGTTGCAGCATCTCCAGCGTCGACGGCACCGAAACGATGTGATCGGCCAGCCTATGAAGTTCGCCGTTGCCGTCAGTGGTGATCGCGATCACCCGACCGCCGCGTGCCTTCACTTCCTCGATGTTCGAGAGCACTTTCGGATAGACGCTGTCGCGGGGCGCGATGCAGACGACGGGCATGTTCTCGTCGATCAGGGCAATCGGACCGTGCTTCATCTCGGCGGCGGGGTAGCCCTCGGCGTGGATGTAGCTGATCTCCTTCAGCTTGAGCGCGCCCTCGAGCGCGACCGGGAAGTTGTAGCCCCTGCCCAAGTACAGGAAGTTGCGATGATGATGGTATTCCTCGGCCAACGCACGGACCTGTTCACTCCGACTCAGAATCTCGCCGATCTGGTCCGGCAGGCGCAGCATCGCCTCGACCAAATCGTGGCCGCGCTGTGCCGTGACGCCTGTCTGTCGTCCGAAGTACAGGCTGAACAGGGCCAGGGCGGCGACCTGGGAAGTGAACGCCTTCGTCGACGCTACGCCAATCTCCGGTCCGGCGTGAATGTAGACGCCGCAATCGCTCTCTCGCGCGATCGTCGAACCGACGACATTGACGATCGCCGTGGCCCGCGCCCCCCTCGCTTTCGCCTCGCGTAGCGCCGCCAATGTATCCGCCGTCTCGCCGGACTGGGAGATCGAGATGACCAGCGACCGCTCATCGAGCACGGGGTTCCGGTAGCGAAATTCTGAAGCGTACTCGGTCTCCACCGGCAGCCGCGCGAACTCCTCCAGCATGTACTCGCCGATCAGCGCCGCGTGCCACGAGGTCCCGCACGCCGTCAGCACGATACGGTTGTACTTCCCTATGTCCTCCCACGGCAGGCACTCGGACAGCCCGCCCAACCGTGCCACACCTTCGTCCCTGAGCAGCCGGCCCCGCATGGTGTCGCGCACCGAATCCGGTTGCTCGAAGATCTCCTTCAGCATGTAATGGGGAAAACCGCCTTTTTCGATCGTCTCCATGTCCCAGGAGACTCGACTGACCTCCTTGGCCAGCGGGCGCCCCTTGAGGTCGTAGGTGTGGTAGCCATCCCGATGAAGCACGGCCAGCTCGCCATCATCCAGATAGACGACGTCACGCGTGTGCTCGACCACCGCCGCCGCATCGGAGGCCACGAAGTAACAATGGTCGTCGCACAGACCCAGTAGCAGTGGAGAGCCGTTCCGCGCGGCGACCAGCTTGTTCGGATCACGACTGCAGACGACAGCGATTCCATAGGTCCCCTCGACCTGCGAGAGCGCCGCCGCTACCGCGTCTTCCAGATTGTCCTCGAAAGCCTCCTCGATCAGGTGCGCCAGGACCTCGGAGTCGGTATCGCTGCGAAAAACGTGACCCAACTCCTCCAGCTTCCGGCGCAGCACGGCCGCGTTCTCGATGATGCCGTTGTGGACGACCGCAATCTCGCCCGTGTCGTCAAAGTGAGGGTGGGCGTTCGTCGTGGTAGGGGCGCCGTGCGTGGCCCACCGGGTATGGGCGATCCCCACCGTACCCTGCGGATAGTCCCCCGCGATCGACTGGGCCAGGTCGTTGATCTTCCCCGCCATCTTCCGCGTGTCGATCGCACCGTTCTGGCACACGCTGACGCCGGCCGAGTCGTACCCCCGGTACTCCAGCCGCCGCAGACCCTCCAGCAGCAATGGAGCCGCTTCCAACTTCCCAATGTAGCCGACAATACCGCACATGAATCGCTTCTCTCTCCTTCACCCAGCCGTTGGCCCTATCAGGGACCCGGCCGTCTGGACGAGTGAGCGGACCTCGTCCTCCTGTTCCCGAGGCCCCTCACCTATAACTCGCAAGATCGGTTCCGTGCCCGAGGGGCGGCAGTGGAGCCACATGCGGCGCTGACGCCACCGAAGGTGCAACCCGTCCCGATGGTCTAACTCCGCATCGGGAAACGACTTCTCCACTCTGCCCAGTAGCTCGCCCATATCGGTATCGGCCCTCGGGAAACGGTCCTTGACAATGCAGAAGTGTGGGTAGTGCGCCACAACCTCCTCGAGGTCTGAGCCGGTCTCAGCCAGCAGTTGCAGAACCAGCGCCACCGCCAGCGGCGCGTCGCGCGTGTAGTGGAGCGCCGGAAGGATCACGCCACCGTTGCCTTCGCCGCCGACCACGGCGCCGACCTCCCGCATGGCCAGCGCCACGTTCGCCTCGCCGACCGGGGACTGGTGGTACTCGGCCCCCGCTTCCGCACAGACAGCCTCGACGATCTGACTCGTCGACAGATTGGCCACCACCCGCCCGCGACGGTGCGCCAAGACCAATCGTGTCGCGAGCGCCAGCGTATAATCCTCTCCGATCGGTCGGCCGCGTCCGTCCACCAGAGCGAGCCGATCCACGTCAGGGTCCACGGCCATGCCGAGGTCGGCGCCCTCTTGCGGCACTCGCTCGCAAAGCGCGGTCATGTTCTCCGGAATCGGCTCGGGCTCGCGGGTGAAACGACCGTCGGGCTCGAGGTCGATGCCCACGAACGAACACCCGAGGCGATCGAGCAGAGCCGGAAGGATCACGCCTCCCGCCCCCCGAGTACAGTCGAGGACGATCTTGAATCCGGCGGCCGCAATCCGTGTCGGATCGATCAGGTCGAGCGCGAGTATGCTCTCGATGTGACGCTCCGTGGCTCCCGGCAGCTCGTCCACGGGCCCGAATTCGGTCGTCACGTAGGCGGGGCGTCGTCCAGCACGCAGCGTCGCCACGAAATCAGTCCCCTGTTCCGGCGTGAGGAACGCGCCTTCGGGGCTCGCCAGCTTCAGCGCGTTCCATTCCCTCGGGTTGTGGCTCGCGGTGACGACGATGCCCCCACTCAAGCCTCGCGTCTGTATCTCGAGCAGCGCGGTCGGGGTGGGCACCATGCCGAGGTCGTGGACGTGACAGCCCACAGCCTGCAATCCGGCCGTGGCCGCCCGCACGAACGCCGGTCCGCTCATGCGCGAATCGCGGCCGATGGCGACGTGCTCTCCCCACCCGCGCTCGCGCACGAACGTCCCGAACGATGCGGCAAAACCAGCCACGGCCTGCGGGTCCAGATCGATTCCGACCCGCCCGCGAATCCCAGAGACGCTGACGATCAGACTGTCGGGTACTGTCATTTGAGGTCCTCGTGCGAAGGTCCGACGGCCGTAGTCGCGAGTGAATCACGACTATTTTACCGGATCGAGGACTATTTTACCGAATCATACAACCGGAAGAACAGGAGCGGCTCGCTGGACGGGCGCGTTCTCGCAGACTACACTGTCTGTTCCCCGAAGGACTATTGCAACAAACGGACCGACAGCAAGCAGAGGACTCGACGCATGAGGCCCGACGACAAGCTTCGTTTCGCGACTCGCGCCATCCACGCGGGGCAACGACCCGATCCGACAACCGGCGCCATCATGACGCCGATCTATCAGACCTCAACCTATGCCCAGGAGGGGATCGGGGTTCACAAGGGGTACGAGTACGCCCGAGTCTCCAATCCGACTCGCACCGCTCTCGAGGGGAACGTCGCGGCCCTGGAGGGAGCGACCTCCGGGGCCGCCTTCGCTTCCGGAATCGCTGCGATCGAGGCGATCGTCAAGTTGCTGTCCGCGGGTGAACACGTCATCTGCGGCGCCAATGTCTATGGAGGAACCGACCGCTTGTTCCGTCAGGTCCTCGGCCGCTTGGGCCTGGAGTTCTCCTTCGTCGATACCCGGGAGTCCGATAACATCGCCGCCGCCGTGCGCCCCAACACGCGGCTGATCATGGTCGAGACCCCGACGAACCCGATGATGCGCATCACAGACATCGCCGCAGCCGCCGAGATCGCCCGCGCCCACGGCGCTTGGCTCGTGGTCGACAACACCTTCGCCACGCCCTATTTCCAGCGGCCCTTGGACCTGGGTGCTGACGCCGTGGTCCACTCGAGCACCAAGTACCTCAACGGGCATAGCGATGTAGTCGGCGGTCTCGTCCTCACCTCGCGCGAGGAGATCATCGAAGGTCTGCGTTTCCTGCAGAAAGCGGCGGGCGCCGTGCCCGGTCCGATGGATTGCTGGCTGGTCCTGCGCGGCACCAAGACTCTGCACGTCCGTATGGCCGCACACGACAGCAACGGACGGCGCATCGCCGAGTGGCTGGCACGCGACTCGCGAGTGGACCAGGTCTTCTACGCCGGACTCGCCTCGCACCCGCAGCACGATTTGGCGAAGAAACAGATGTCCGGCTTCGGCGGTATGGTATCGATCGAACTGGGCGGTCGTCAGCGCGCCGACAACTTCTGTCGTGCCACGCGAGTCTTCACGCTGGCCGAAAGCCTGGGCGGTGTCGAGAGCCTGGTCAGCCACCCCGCCGCGATGACGCATGCCGCCGTCCCGGCCGAGGACCGTGAGCGGATGGGGATCACCGACGGGCTGGTTCGTCTATCGGTCGGGATCGAGGCTGTCGAAGACCTCATCGAGGACATCGACCAGGCACTATCGGTCGCCTGACATCGATGCCATCGTGAACGGGCTACCAACATCGAGATTGGACCTATGAGGATAATGGTTATCGGTTCCGGGGGGCGCGAGCACACTCTGATCTGGCAGCTGAAGCGCGAGCGGCCCGCGGCGCAGATCTATGCCGCTCCAGGCAACGGCGGGACGAAGGGGATGGCGGAGTCGGTGCCTCTGAAACCCGACGAGGTGGAGGCGCTGGCCGACTTCGCCAGCTCACGCGAGATTGACCTCACCATCGTGGGCCCCGAAGCGCCCCTCGTCGCCGGCATCGTCGACGCCTTCCAGCAGCGCGATCTCACGATCTTCGGGCCCTCGCAATCGGCCGCCGAGATCGAGGGTTCCAAGGCGTTCGCCAAGGCGCTCATGGACGAGGCGGGCGTGCCCAGCGCCCCGCACCGGGCATTCCAGGCAATTCAGGACGCCGAGTCCTACATCCGCAAACGCGGCGCCCCCATCGTGGTGAAGGCCTCCGGCCTGGCGGCAGGTAAGGGCTCCATCGTCTGCCAGACGGTCGACGAGGCCATTGCCGCCGCTCGATCGATGCTGGTAGACGAGAGATTCGGATCTGCAGGCGCCACCGTCGTGGTGGAGGACTGCCTGGTCGGCGAAGAGCTCTCGCTCCTCTACATCACCGACGGAATCGAGGCGGTTCCGCTCATCCCGTCGCAGGACCACAAGCCGATCGGCGAAGGCGATACAGGCCCCAACACGGGCGGGATGGGCGCCTACGCTCCTGTGTCCATCGCGGACACAGAGTTGATCGGAAAAGTCACCGATCGCGTCGTCATGCCAACGCTCGCCGCGATGAAGGCCCAAGACCGCTATTTCCGTGGTGTCCTCTACTGCGGCCTCATGATCGTCGACAGCGACCCCTACGTGATCGAGTTCAACTGTCGGTTCGGGGACCCGGAGACTCAGGCGATCTTGCCGCTCCTCGACAGCTCGCTGCTCGAACCGTTCGAGCGCGTGGCCCGCGGAGATTCCGTACGGGGAATCGACTTGAAGTGGAGCGGACGTACGGCCGTCTGTACAGTGCTCGCCTCGGAGGGCTACCCGGGTTCTTATGCCAAGCGTAAGCCCATCCAGATCCCCGAGTCGCTGGAAGACGACCCGGACATCATCGTCTTGCACGCGGGAACGCGTCGAGATCCCGAGGGTCAACTGGTCACCAGCGGAGGACGCGTCCTTGGCGTCGTGGGACTCGGCTCCGACGTGAGCGCGGCCGCTGAGAAATCGCGCAGCGCAGCGGAAGCGATCCAATTCGAAGGGAAGTACTACCGGCGCGACATCGGCTATCGGGAGATCGAGCGCGAGACTTCCTGATCTGAATGCCGGAACTTCCTGAAGCCGAAACCATAGCGCGTGGTCTCAACGATGCGATCGCCGGCCTCGTCGTCCAGCGCGTACGCGTGCACCGGACCGAAGTCGTCGAGCCGATGACAGCACAGGGCTTCCGCCGCGCCCTCCGAGGGCGGCGTATCGAGCGAGTCGGCCGGCGGGCGAAATGGCTCACCGCAGACCTCGATAACGACCATCGCTGGGTCACCCAGCTCCGCATGACCGGACGTTTCACCTGGTCTCCGCCGTCAGCCCTCCGCGCTGATCCGCACCTGTCGCTCAGCGTACTCCTGGGGTC
>JASFMO010000019.1:0-17977 GCA_050117535.1 Gemmatimonadales bacterium
CTCGATGACGATTCCCACCCGGCTCTTCTCCGCCATTTCGGTCAAGGCACTGGCGACGCCGCCACGCGTAGGGTCCTTCATGCCGCTGACCGAACCGTGCGTCACGGCGAGGAGACCCCGGATCAACTCGTTGAGGGGTGCGACGTCCGATCTCAGCTCGCCCTCGAGACCAAGTCCGCGGCGCGCGGCCATCAGCGCGATACCGTGATCCCCGATCGAGCCGGTCAGCAAGATCCGGTCGCCGGGCCTCAGGTCAGAGTCCGTCACCACAGCATCGGCCAGCGCGACGCCCGTCGTGGTGATGATGATCCCGTCGAGCTCACCGCGTCCCATGACCTTCGTATCGCCGGTAAGGACAGTCGCGCCGGCCTCGCGACACGTCGCCTGCATCGATCGCTGAATCCGCTCGAGGTCGGAACGTAAAAACCCTTCCTCGATCACGACCGCTGAGGTCAAGCCCAGGACCTCGACGGCGCCCATCATGGCCAAATCGTTGATCGTGCCGGCGATGGCCAGCCGGCCGATGTCTCCCCCCGGGAAGAAGATGGGATGAATGACATGGGAGTCCGTCGTGACCACGAGCCACCGATCACCGACCCGTACGGCCGCCCCATCGTCAAAAGCGGCCAGACCTCGCCGGTCGGATTCATCGTCCAGAAAGCCGGCGGCCAGCGTGTCCTGAATCAGCCTTCGCATGGCGCGGCCACCCGCGCCGTGCTTGAGTGTGACACGCTCATCGTGCGCCCCCGGGCCCGCCATCCCGCCCGTCGTCATAGGTCGGGGTGCCCTCCGTACTGGTGCCAGATCTTGCAGGTACCCTCGCTGCTGACCATGCACGCCCCCACCGGGGTCTCAGGGTTGCATTGCTTTCCGAATAGCTTGCAATCGGTCGGCATCGCGAGGCCCGACATGATCGCGCCGCAAATGCACGCTTCTGTCAGAGCCGAAGGGACGTGCTGCCAGAGGCGGCTAATATCGATGTCATAGCGCGCCCGCGCGTCGAGATGCGCGTACTCTGCGCGCAACCTGAGATTGCCGTCGGGAACATCGGCGATCCCGCGCCAGATCCCACCGGCGGTTTGGAACACCCTCCACATCTGTTCCTGCGCCACCCGATTGCCTTCCCGGGTCACGCAGCGCGGGTACATGTTCTCTACCTTGGCAAGGTCGTCCCGGATCAACTCGACCAGGCGCACCAGGCCAGCCAGGATGTCGAGGGGCTCGAAGCCGGCGACGACCACGGGAATGCCGTAACGTTCCACGAACGGTTCGAAGATACCCCAGCCCGTGATTGTGGCGGCATGACCGGCGGCCAGAAATCCCTCGACCCGGGTCTCGGGAATCTGGGCTACGAGCTCCATTGCTGGCGGCACGTACTTGTGAGCCGAGAGGATCGATAGGTTCGGCGGCAGGTCACCGCGGAGGACGATCGCCGCCGTCGCGACCGCCGTCGTCTCGAATCCGGTGGAGAAGAACACCACGTCCTCGTCCGTCTGCCGGGCCAGCTCCACGGCCTGCGCCGCGCTGTAGATGATCTCGACGCGCGCACCTTCAGCCTGAGCGTCGGCTAGTGACTTGGCGGTCCCCGGCACGCGGACCATGTCGCCGTACGTAGCGACGATCTTGCCGTCCTGGGCGAGGACCACAGCCTCGTCCACCTCGGGTAGATCCGTCACGCAGACGGGGCAGCCCGGCCCCATGATCAGGTCGAGCGGCTTGGGCAGTATCGAACGGAGACCGTACTTGGCGATGGCCTGCTCGTGGCTACCGCACACATGCATGAGGGTGATGGGTGACCGATCCATCTCCGCCGCCAAGCGCTCGAGCTTGTCGGCCAACGCGCGTGCCTTGACCGGATCGCGGAACTTCAACTCGGCGGCTTGACCGCCGATACGAGCCTCAGCCATCGGTTCGCTCGGCCCTTTCGTTCGGCCCGGCCGCCTCGATCTCGTCGCGAACGTCGGCCGCCATCATGTCGCTCTCAGCTGCGTCGAGCAGCTCCTCGTACAGCGCCAGCGTCTCCTGGATATCCTCCGCCGGAATCTTACGTATGGCGAAGCCGACGTGGTTGAGCACGTAGTCCCCCGGCTGTACCGGTTGGTCCACGATGTCGAGCCGCACTTCTCTCTGTACTCCCCAGAAGTCGACGGTAGCCGTGAGTCCATGCACCTCCACAACTTGGCCGGGGACGCCGAGACACATCGATTCACACCCCTTCCTCTTTAGTGGACGACGACAGCGAGCGCTGACCATTGTGCACACCGAGGCGTCCCCAGGTCAATGGCGGGTGCGGAGCTGTCGGTAAGTGCCCTCGGGGGCGAGCGGTACCGGCCGCATCGCCGGGCGGGTCAAAATTACTCATCCCGGGCCGGCAAGTCTGTCCCATCTGTCCCATTATGTCTCGGTCGCTATGGGCTATATTTGAAACAACAACGGTTATTAGTGTCGTCCGCTTGGGTCGACGAGGCTGGCGTGGGGCCGAAACTGCCGCCGATACCACCCGACTGGCATGACCCTCGCACTTCTCCGAACACATCTGTACACGGAGAGAGGGGGAACGTCTGTTTGTGCCCACCGTTCCAACGGACACTCACCCCACCCACAGCCTCGGGAGGTTCCTCTATGGATGACCTCGTGCGTCCGCCTTGGCACAATGACGAACCGCTTGGCGAGTACCTCGAGAGGGCCGGAGTCTCTCGCCGTCAATTCCTCACCTACTGCGGCGAGCTCGCCGCCCTGCTCGGCCTCTCCTCCATGATGGTCCCGGAGGTTGCTGAGGCGCTGCAGGCGTCGCGACGTCCGTCGGTCATCTGGCTGCAGTTCCAGAGCTGCACGGGCTGCGTCGAGTCGATCTTGAGGACAGAGAGCCCAACGATGGGTGATCTGGTGCTCCGGACAATCTCGCTCGATTACAACCGCACGATCCAGGCGGCGGCAGGCGCGAATGCGCTGGGCGCGCTGCGGCAGGCCGCGGAGGAGAATTGGGGAAACTATCTCTTGGCCGTGGAGGGCTCGATCCCGACCAAGGATGGCGGGATCTACGACTGCTCGGGTGGCATCACGGCCCGGCAGGAGTTGGAGGAGTTTGCCGAGGGTGCCGCGGCAGTGATCTCGGTCGGCGCCTGCGCGTTTTGGGGTGGTTGGCCGGCGGCGAACCCGAACCCGACCGGGGCGGTCGGCGTGTCAGCACTGGTGAAGGATAGGCCGGTGGTGGCGATACCGGGCTGTCCACCGATCGGAGACGTGATCACGGCGACGGTGGCCCATTACCTGACGTTTGGGCGTCTGCCGGAGCTGGACCTGCAGCGGCGTCCGATGTTTGCCTACGGCGCCAGAATCCACGACCAGTGTCCCCGACGTGCGCATTACAACGCGGGCCAGTACGTGGAGAAGTTCGATGACGAGGCGGCGCGCCGCGGGTGGTGCCTGTACAAGATGGGATGCAAGGGCCCGGAGACTTACAGTCCCTGCCCGCTGATCGCGTGGAACGGGACGACCAAGTGGCCGATCGCGGCCGGCCACCCCTGCTTCGGCTGCACCGAGCCCTTCTTCTGGGATACGATGACGCCCATCTATGATCGGCTTCCCGCCGTCTCCGGTTTCGGGGTGGAGAAGACCGCCGACACGATTGGGGCGGCGATCGCAGCGGGCGTGACAGCCGGCGTGGCGATCCACGCCGTGGCGACGGGAATCCAACGCGCGCGGCAGTCGAAGGCGACGGAGACTTACGAGGAAACGGCAACCGAGTCGGAGGGTTAACGACATGGCACCGAGAATCGTCGTCGATCCGATGACGCGGATCGAAGGTCACCTCCGGATCGAAGCGGAGACCGCCGGCGGACGCATCAGCGAGGCGTACGCCAGCTGCACCATGTGGCGCGGGATGGAGGTCATTTTGAAGGGACGCGACCCCCGCGACGCTTGGGCATTCACCCAAAGGGCTTGCGGCGTGTGCACGACCGTCCACGCTCTGGCTTCGGTGCGGGCGGTGGAAGACGCGCTCGACTACCCGATTCCCACGAACGCGAACCTGCTGCGCAACCTGGTGGCAGGGTTCCAGTACGTTCAGGACCATGTTGTGCACTTCTATGCGTTGCACGCGCTCGATTGGGTGGACGTGGTCTCGGCGCTGAGCGCCGATCCGGCAGAGACGGCGCGCATCGCCCAGAGCATTTCGACGTGGCCGAAATCGAGCGCCGCCTATTTCCGCACCGTTCAACAACGGGTCCAGGAGTTCGTGAATTCGGGTCAACTGGGGATCTTCACGAACGGCTACTGGGGTCACCCCGCCTACAAGCTCCCCCCGGAGGTCAACCTCCTCGGGGTCGCGCACTACCTGGAGTGCCTGGACTGGCAACGCGAGGTCATCAAGCCGCACGCCATCATCGGCGGCAAGAACCCGCACCCCAACTGGTTGGTGGGCGGCATGGCGGCTCCGGTCAATCCTTCCGACACGGGCACACTGAACGCGGAGGAGTTCAGCAAGATCGCGTACGCGATCGACCGCGCGGTCGAGTTCGTCGAGCAGGTCTATCTGCCGGATCTCGTGGCGGTGGCAGGCTTCTACAAAGACTGGGCGGCCATCGGCGGCGGCGCGCGCAACTACCTCGCCTACGGGGACTTCCCGCCATATGACATAAACGATACCGAATCGCTCTATTTCCCGCGCGGGGTGATCGTCGACCGGAACCTCGATGAGGTACAGGAGTTCGATCCGGCACAGGTGAGCGAGTACGTCACTCACTCGTGGTACTCGTATGCCGGCGGCGACGAGGCGGGTCTGCACCCCTACGACGGTGAGACCGAGCCGAACTACACCGGCCCGGAACCTCCGTACGATCAGCTCAACGTCGACGGCAAGTACTCGTGGCTCAAGTCGCCCCGCTATATGGACATGCCCATGGAAGTCGGTCCGCTGGCGCGGATGCTGATCGCCTATGCGTCGGGACACGATGATGCGCGGGAGTTGGTGGGCGAGGTTTTGGGGCGACTCGACGCGCCGCCAACGGCGCTGTTCTCGACGCTGGGTCGCACGGCGGCGCGGGGCATCGAGACCATGCTCATCGCGCACAAGCTGCGGGAGTGGTACGGGGCGCTGGTGACCAACGTCGCGAACGGCGACCTGGCGACCTTCAACCCCGACAAGTTCGAGCCGTCGACATGGCCGGCGGAGGCGCAGGGTTTCGGGTTCATGGAGGCGCCGCGCGGTGCGCTGGGTCATTGGATTCGCATTCGCGATGCGAAGATCGAGAACTACCAGCTGGTGGTGCCCAGCACCTGGAACGCATCGCCGCGGGACCCGAGGGGGCAAAAAGGCCCCTACGAGATGTCGCTCACGGACAACCATCCGCTGGCGGACCCCGAACGGCCGCTGGAGATCCTGCGCACGATCCACTCATTCGATCCGTGCATGGCTTGCGGTGTGCACGTGCTCGATCCGGAGGGCCGCGAACTGGTCGCGGTCACGACGCAGTGAGTAGCGTCGCGCAAGTTCGGCCGGAGGCCCACGGCGTTGAGCGCGGGTTCACACGGGTCTACATCTGGCACTGGCCGGTGCGCCTGTTTCACTGGTCCATGTTCGCCGCGGTGATCGTTCTCTCGATCACGGGACTCTATATCGGCCGGCCGTATCTGATCCTGGCGCCGAGCTCGACCACGCCGTTCCTGATGGGTTGGATGCGGTTCCTCCACTTCGTTGCGGCGGCGGTTCTGGTGGGCGCGCTGATGTTGAGATTGTACGCCTTGTTCTGGGGTCATCGGTACGAACGTTGGGGCAGCCTGCTCCCGTGGGGGAAGATGGACTGGGTGGGCATTTGGCGGATGATCAAGAAATATGCGCGGTTCGACTGGTGGAGCGGCCCGCACTACATCGGCCACGATCCTCTCAAGCAACTGTCGTTCACGACGTTCTATGTCTTCTTGCTCTTCATGGTCGCGTCCGGTTTCGCGATGTACGGCGAAGCCAATCCTGGCGGTTTTTGGTGGAGCGTCGCGACGCGCTGGATGATGCCCCTGATGGGGGGCAACCAGATGGTGCGCTTGCTACACCATATTGGCTTGTGGCTGTTCGCGGCTTTCGTCCCGCTGCACGTATACCTGGTGCTCCGCTCGGATGTGCTCTACGACCGCGGAGCGGTCTCCTCCATGATCAGCGGCAACAAGTTCAAGCACGACCATATCGACTACGAGGATGCCTAAGACGCTGGTCCTGGGCCTCGGAAACCCTCTCGTCAGCGATGAGGGCTTCGGGGTCCAGGCGGTCCAGCGGCTTCAGGAACGCTACCACGTCCCCGATGAGGTCGAGGTCGTCGACGGTGGTACCCTCGGCCTCAAACTGCTGCCTATCCTCGAGGAGGCCGACCGGATACTCATCCTCGATGCCGTCGACGTGAAACGGCCTCCCGGCACGATCGTTCACATCGCCTGGGACGAGGTACATCGGGCGTTGCCCGTCAAGATATCGCCGCATCAGGAGACCGTCACCGAGGTCTTGGCCTTGTTCGAGTTGCGGCGTGGAAAACCTGAGAGCTTCCTGATCATCGGCTGCCAACCGGCATCGCTCGACATGGGATTGGTGCTCAGCACCGAGGTGGAGAAGGGTCTGGAACGAGCCTTAGCGGATGTCGTCTCGACTTTAAAGAGCTGGGGGCACGCGGTTGGAGTCACTAACCACGATACCCCCTGAAGCGTTCCCTGCCAACGGCGCCGCGCGTTCAATCGCCAGAACTACTTCCCCCAGATGCGACGGACTAGAGATAAGTCATCAGCATCGTGATGAGGATCACGAAGATCAGCGTCACACCCACCGCCAGCGCCGAGAAGCCAAAGATCTTGAACAACCGCTCCAACTTCTTGGGATACGGATGAGCCAAGTGCTGTTCGAGCTTACCCTCCGTCACCAGTTGCTCGTATTCACGCGGCTTGTCGTGTTTCAGCTCTTCCACCGGTACGCGACCTGTGAAGATCACCGGATCCATCGGGAACTTATCCGGCCGGAAGTGCGTGTTGAAGAAGTGGACCGTGAAGATGAACGCCACCGCCAGGAGCGCCTCGTCGCTGTGAATGATGGTCGCGACGTTCACGGTCCAGCCGGGCAGAATCAGCGTGAAAAACTCCGGGAACCAAAGAAGTAGGCCCGTGGAGCCAATGACGAACATCCCCCAGAACACGGCGAAGTAGTCGAACTTCTCCCAGTACGTGTACCGACCATACTTCGGTCGCTGCCCGCGCCCAAAGAACCACTTGATCGAGGCGACGAACTCTTTCACGTCGGTCATATTGAAGAGCAATGAGCTGTCCGAGAAGGCGAACTCTCGCCAGTTCTTGCCCGATTGCCGCTTGCGCGTGAACACATCTACGATATGGATGACGAAGACGGTCATGAGCGCGACCGCGCCAAGCCGATGCAGCACGCCCGTTGTCGCGAACCCTCCTAGTGCGCCGGCGAACGTTTGGGCCCAACCCATGTAGGAAAACTTCAGCGCCATCCCGGTCAGGGCGAGCACGAAGAAGCTGACCAGCATCACGAGGTGTAGCGAGCGTTCGAACGTGGTGAAGCGCTTGTAGAGGGCTTCACCCGGCTCGGGCTTGTGCCGCTTCCACTGACCAGGCGAGCGCCATAGCCTCCAGAGCCACGCGAGCGTGTGGAGTGTGGCGAAGGTTAGCGTGCCCACCAATAGCGCCGTCATTCCCCAGAAGGTCCAGAAGAGGAACGGATACTTCGCCGGGTCGTGGTGCGTCGCGTGTGTCAGGTAGCCCGTGAACCGACGGTTTGCCCCGGGATGGCATTCGGAACACGTATCGACGATGTTTCGGCGGCTGAGCGTCGACCTGGGGTCGTCGGTTGGGTGGACATTATGCGTGCCGTGACAGTCGTAGCATTTGGCGGCGCCCGCATCACCCAAGCGCGACACCTTACCGTGGAATGTGTCGAAGAAAGTCTCCGACTCCTCCTCATGGCAACGGCCGCACTGATCCATCATCGTCAAACGGAAATCGCCCTGGTCCGTGCGACTGATGGTGTGTGACGTGTGGCAATCCTCGCAGGTCGGGAGCTCGCGATCCTCGGGCGCATCCTCGCGCTGGAAGTAGTGCACGCTCTCGTTGTATGCCTCCTCGATCCCGTGGTGGCAGGTCCCACAGGTCCCGGAGATGTTGTTGCGGTTTACCGAGGATTCGGCTTCCCAAGGCGGCAACTCGTTGTGCGCCGTATGGCAGCTCGGGCACGTGGCGGTGACGACCAGGCCGCTTTGGATGAGCCCCTTGCCGTGGATGCTCATCTCGTAGCTCTGCACGATGTCGGGGCCGCTGTAGCCCTCCTCCAGGATGCGCCGGGCCGCGGGCTCACCTGACCGGTGGCAACTGGCGCACAGAGTCGGGACGTTGCGGGCAAACGTCGGCGATGTCGGCGTGAGATGGCTTTGCGTCACATGCTTGTCGTGACAGTCGAGGCAGACCGGCGCATCCGGATCGCCCTGACTTGACAGAGTGCCGTGCGTGCTGGTCGCGTACTGCTCTCCCTGCTCTGGGTGGCAGGCTGCGCAATCGACATTCGAGGCCACCGACGTGGCACAAGAACGTGTCGTGGTCGAAGGGGTGACATCGCTGTGGCACTGAGCACAGCCGGTCTCTCCGTGCATCCCCCCGTTGTAAGCGGCTTCATCCACGAAGATGGATATCGACTCGCCGTCCCTCTCCATCGTCGCGTTGGGATCGGAGTGACAGCGCAGGCAGTCGGCGTTGGCTGCGCCGGCACTGTAGAAGACCCGCCGGATCTTGTGCGGCGAGTGGCAGTCGACGCAGACCGGTATCACGTGCGGACGCTCTTCCCACAGCCGTCCCTCGATCACCTGCCGGTGAACCTCTTCGATCAGCGCGTGACACTCGGTACACGTGCCTGCGAGGTTGGCCTCGTGAATGCTTGATCGAGGATCGGTGTGCGGCAGGATCATGTGGGAAGTGTGGCACGAGGTGCAGACCGCCGTCACGGCCAACCCCTGCCGGAACAGTCCCTCTCCGTGAATCGATTGGGAGTAGTTCTCGAGTATCTGGTCCTGCGGAATGTCGCGCGTTATCGAGACCTCTGTCCCCTCGTGGTGGCACTCGCCGCAGAGGAGCGGAATGTTGAACACGTAGGTCGGCGAGGTCGGTTCCAGGTGCGACTGTATGTCGTGGGTGCCGTGGCAGTCGCCGCAACTCGGCGCTAGCGGATCTCCACGCGCCGCTGCCTGACCGTGCAGCGAAATACTATGCTGCACGGATTGGTCATCATGGCAGATGCTACAGTCCGCTTTGGGTCGATCTTCGGGATGGGGGAACGCCAATCCGCGGTGGCAGTCGGTACAGGTCACACCGGCTTGGCCGTGCAGCGAGCGCTCGTGCGCCTGCCGTGTGACCACATAGCGAGCCGGATCCTCCCGGCCTGCGAAGAGCGACTCCTGCTCGTGACACATCAGGCAGAGGTCGCTACCCTCCTGAGCCGCGGCTCCGACGGGCGTTAGCAAGGAGAGCGCGAGAAAGACCGGCCAGAGCGCGCCGGCGCCGCCGTCGAAAAGAGAAGGGGTACCCCCCCACCGGGTATCCCGAAAATCGCTCTGCATGTTGACTTGTCGCTTTCTTCCACCCCAGGGTACTCGTACAGCTCGCCTACTGACCGAGGTTCAGATTGCAAGACATGTGCCTGGTGTCAATCAATAGGAGATATCGCCAAGTCCCGCATCTTTCTGTCCCCCTCTGAGACATTCCGTCCGGAAGAAAGGATGGGACGCGCCTGTCTTCGACGTGTCTAAGATTCTGTGGGACAACGACTTGCTGATCTGGCCCGCCGAGCCTGTCACTGCAACTCGGCGCTGGCACGACGCACCGTGTCGTCCTTCGGTGGCCCCCCTGGAGCGCCGCGGCACGCGTCTGGCCGAAAGCCCCAGGGGCCGCATGGGAACCGCTCTGCCTGGCCGAGAACGGCTTGCTTGGGCCAATCTTATCGTCGTCCAGTCGCAGCCCGTTGCCGGACCCGGCCCAAACGCAGGGCGTTGGCCGTTACCGCCAGAGAGGCTCCCATGTCACCGACCAGGACGGCGGTGATCAAGCTGACCAGACCGGCCGGAACCCCGGCGGCGAGCGAGACCTTGATGGCGATGGAGGCGGCAATGTTCTGGCGGATCACGGAACCGCTCCGCCGGGAGAGGCGAAAGACGTACGGCAGGCGGTCAAGATCATCGGCCATCAGGGCCACGTCCGCCGTCTCGAGGGCGACGTCACTTGCGGCGGCGCCCATCGCTATGCCTACGCTGGCCGCGGCGAGCGCGGGAGCGTCGTTGACGCCGTCTCCGACCATGGCGACTCGGCCGTATCGGAGTTCCAGCTCTCGAACCTTCGCCACCTTCTGTTCGGGCATCAGTTCAGCATGAAACTCGTCGACGCCGATTCGCGCGGCCACGGTCCGCGCTGTGGCTTCATGGTCGCCCGTCAGCATCACGACTCTATCGATCCCCTGTTCGCGCAAAGCCGACACGACCCGGCGTGCGTCGGGCCGCTCCCGGTCAGCGACGGCCAGCACTCCGAGCACCTCGGCGTCGGTTCCGACACAGATGGGCGAGCACCCCTGGTCAGCCAGACGGCCCAACTCGCTCTGCCAGGCGACCGTGGCCTCGCCAAACAGCTCCGGTCGGCCGATCTGATACCGGCGGCCGTTTAGGCAGGCCCGGGCCCCCAGTCCGGCCAGCGACTCGAAGTCGCTGATTTGGAAATCGCTGGCGACTCCGGCCTCGAGAGCCGCGTGACGGATCGCCGCCGCGATCGGATGTTCCGACCGCTCCTCCAACGCGGCGGCGACGGTCAAGATCTCGGTGCGTCGCGCCTCGCTATCTTGATCGGCGGCCACCTCGACTACAGCGAGGCGACCGCTGGTGAGGGTGCCGGTCTTGTCGATGGCTACGGTTCGCACGCCGGCCAGCGCCTCGAGATGGACACCGCCCTTAATCAGCACCCCGTTGCGGGCGGCGCTGGTAATTCCACTGACCACGGCGACCGGAGTCGAGATCACCATCGCGCATGGGCAGGATATCACCAGCAAAGTCAGCCCGCGCATGAACCAGGTCGCGAAAGGCGCGTCAAGGGCCAGCGGGGGAATGACCATCACGGCCGCGGCGAGCAAGGTAACCGCGGGAGTGTAGTAACGCGCGAAACTATCGACGAACCGCTCGCTGGGCGAGCGCGAGGCCTCGGCTTCCTCAACGAGATGGATGATATGGGCGAGAGTCGTATCTCCGGCTCGCTTGGCGGCTTGAACCTCGAGGTAACCCTCCTGGTTCATCGAGCCCGCATAGACGTAATCGGCCGGGGCCTTGCTGACTGGCACCGACTCGCCGGTGATGGGGCTTTGGTCCACGCTCGAGCTACCGTCCCTGACCCACCCGTCGATGGGCACCTTCTCGCCTGGGAGAACCTGAACGAGCTCACCCGGCTCGATTTGGTCGACTGGCACCAAGACGGGCTCGCCCGAGCGAAGCACGCGGGCCACAGCCGGAGCCAGGTCCAGCAAGCGCTCGATCGAGCGGCGGGCTCGGTCCACCGCATAGCGCTCCAATAACTCTGCGATCCCAAACAAAAACGCGATGCTTCCGGCTTCGAAGAACTCGCCGATCCCTAGGGCTCCGAAGATGGCGGCGGTCATCAAGAAGTTCATATCGAGCTGCCGGATGCGGGCCGCCCGCAGTCCCTTCGAGAAGAAGTTCAGGCCTCCAACCAGCGCGGCGATGACGAACAGCGAGGCGCTGAGATCGACCCGCAGGTGAGCTGTGGTCATGAGCAGGGGGCTGAGTCCGGCGAGGCGAAGCACCAAACCGACGGCCAGTGCGACTCCCGACACGTACGTCCTGTGTGCCGCCGGATCGTTCCATACGCTCGGTCCTGGCGACGTCAGCGGGAGGCTCCCCTCGCCGTCCTCGCCCACGACCGTGTAACCCAGGGAGCGAATTGTCCGGGCGAGGGTCTGGTCACCCATCCGCCTGGGGTCGAACGCGATGCGGAGGTCTTTTGACACAACCCGGGCCTCGACATGCTCGACGCCGTCCAGCTGTTCGAGACGGTCGGAGATGCGGCGGGCGCAGGAGACGCAGTCCATGTCCGGGACCCCAAAGACGACGACGCAGCTTGTCGGAGCGACGTCGGGCATACCGTTGCCAGCTTTCACCGCAGCTGCTCCTGCACGTGCTCGAGTCCGAGCTCGAAGAGCTGGGCGACGTGCGCGTCGTCCAGGGTGTAATAGGTGAGTTTCCCGTCGCGTCGATGGCGTACCAGACGCATCTGGCGCAGCTGACGCAGATGATGTGAGACGGCGGAGTGACTGGCATCCACCACCGCGGCGAGGTCGCCGACGCAGAGTTCACCACTGGCGAGAGCGCGAAGGATCTGAATGCGCGTTGGGTTGGCGAGGATTTGGAACGTGTCGGCGATCAGAGTGAGTTCATCCTCGCGGCAGAGGGTCGCGCGTGCGCGCGCGACGTCGGTGGCGTGCACGAGCGGTTGAGCATCGAGCGTGTCGTGTTGGCCGGTATGCGCGGGCCGTTTAACATGTGAAGAGTCGTTCATGTGTTCATGTTCGGGCCGCCCTGGGCCGGCCGCAAGGGGGCGGACTCCATCACGCCCTTTGACGCAACCGCCCCGACCCCCTACTTTCGCTCCATGTTTCGTCGCTTCCGTGAGAAGATCGAGCGGGCCCTGGAACGCAAGGAACAGGAGCGGCCGCTCACCCGCGATGACGTCGATCAGCTCTTGAAAGGCATGCGTCAGGAGCTCATCGATCTGCGCTCCCGCATTCCACGCCTCGAGAAGGAGGCGGAAGCGCTCAAAGCCCGCGCCCAGCGCGAAATCCAACGCGCCGAACTCGCCCACAGCAAGGCGCAGGAGGCGGATCGCGATGCGAAGCCGGATGAGGCCCACCCGGCCATAGAAGCGGCGCGCCGGGCCCTCGAACATGCCGAAGACCTTCGCGGTCAGGCCGACGAAGTACGTGACGAGGTCGAGCGCCTGAAAGCCGAGTACGCGGAAAAGTTGGAGCAGCTGAAGTACGCGGAGCGTAACCGCAGTGCCCTGCTGGCCCGCTCGCGCCGCGCCGGCACAGCACGGAAGTTGGAAGAGCTTCTCCGAGGGCCGGAGGGCGGGATCGCGAGGTTCGAGCGGGCGGAGGAAGATATCGAAAGCGCCGAAGACCTGGCCGCGGCCGAGCGCGAGGTGGATGAAGCCCTAGGCGACCGGCCTTCCTATCGGGAGCTGGAGACGGACCTGGAGCTGCGCAGGCTCGAGTCAGCCAAGAAGGCGGACGCGATCGAAGAGCGGTTGGCGGAACTCAAGAGACAGATGGAAGCCGAAGAGTAGCGACGCACGCTTTCTCCCTCGGCCGACGATCCTCCTCAAACTTCCCTCACCGAGTCACCCGAATCCGTACGCCGGAGACTCCGGCACCGGAAGCCCAGTCCTCCGACGGCCTGATCGAGTCCGGGGCGCTGGCCTCGCGTCAGTCGGTTGCGCCCGTCGCACTCGTCGTTGCGTAGAACGGCTCCCATTTCTCCCGCGCCGGAGCCGCGGTCAGTAGGCTGACGATAACGAGAGCCAGTATCGAAGCGCTGGCTGCCGGCAGAATGATGTAGTCGGTCTCGAGGAACGGGTGACCGCTGGCACGCTCGGAAAACCAGTTGATGATCGTGATGACCAGGGTCGTGCCCATCCCGGCGACGATCGAGGCGACGCCGCCCGCCGTCGTCGTGCGCTTCCACAGAAACGCCGCGAGCAGAGCCGGAGTGACACCGGCTCCCACCATGGTGTAGGCCGTGAATGCCATTGCGAGGATGGTCTGGAACTGCGTCGCCAGCAGCAGTGCGATCACGCCCATCGCGACGATCGTGATCCGCTGAAACCGGATGATCTTCTGGTCACTCGCTTCGGGGTTGATGAAGCGCTGGTAGATGTCGCGTGTCAGGTTGGTCGCCGGAATCATCAGGAAGGTATTGCCCGTGGAGAGGATGATGGCAACGCCGGCCGCGAGCAGAAACGCCCCGATGAGCGCCGGCATGTTGGCGAAGGCCACTTGCAAGACGATCGTCTCCGTCGTAGCGGCATCGGCGAAAGCCGGGTCGGTCCAGTAGAGACTCGAACCGATCACAGAGACCGTTGCCAGCAACACCTCGATGACCACGACACCGAGGATCATGCCGATCACGGCCTTCCGGGCAGCGGCCTCGCTTTCCGCGGACATGAACTTCTGGTACATGCCGCTCTCGCCGAGCAACAAGAAGAAAGTCGGGAAGAAGACCCCCATGGCCCAAATGGCGTTGTTGCTGCCGAACAGAGCGAAATGGTCGGCGGGAATCGCGGACGTTACACCGTCCCACCCGCCCGCCGCGTTCAGGGCGAACGGGACAGCGAACACGACGGCCCCAATCATTATGAGACCATTGAAAACGTCGATCGAGACGATCGAGATCATGCCGGCCAACATGGTGAACAGTATGATCACACCGCAGGTGATCACGGCGCCCCACAACGGGGAGATGCCACCGCTGGTGATGATCTCGAGCAGGCGGCCACCGCCGCGAAACTGATACCCCGCGATCGACACATAAGCGATCATGACGGCGAAGGTGCCGAAGATACGCGCCCACTTGTTGTAGCGCTTCTCGAGAATGTCGGGGACGGTGAACTCGGCGATCCGTCGCACACGGTGCGCGAGAAAATAGACGATCGCGATGCCGACCCAAGCGCCGGCACTCATCCACAGCTGCGAGAACCCCATCCGAAAGGCCAGACCGGCGCCACCGAACAGACTGCCGGACCCGATCCATGTGCAAACGAGCGTGCCGACCAGCAGCATCACCGGGACGTGCCGACCGGCCACCATGAAATCTTCCTGAGTCTTGACTCGACGTGACTTGTTGACAGCCACGCCGAAGAGCAGCAGAACGTAGAATGCGACGACGGCCACGTAGAACATTTGGGTCTCCCTGCCGGCGGAGTGATGCTCGGTACGATCTGGGAAGCGGCGCCATTCTAGCCGGCCTCGGGTAGAGAGGCAAGAGAACGATCCCCCACCTTGTCTGGGTTGATTCAAGGCCTAGGATACGGGCATGTCTGTGGACGTCTATCTCATGCGACACGGCGAGACGGAGGGGAATGTCGCCGAGGTTCTGATGGGCCGAGGGGATTCGCCGTTCACCGCTGCAGGCTGGCGGCAGCCCGTCGAGGTCGCGCGCCACATGGACGGCCAGCCGCTGGCGTGCATATACACCAGTCCCATGGCGCGAACCCAGCGAACGGCCAGGCTGGTGGTGGAGACGCTGGGGCGGCCCATCTCCATCCAGACGGAGTGGGCCATCGCGGAGATCGACGCCGGTGAGTTCACGGGTCTCACATTCAGCGAGGTACGTGAGCGACTGTCGGACGACGCGGTTCTCGGCGAATTCAGCTATCCGGGTGGCGAATCTTGGGCGGACGTTCAACAGCGGGCGTTGGAGTTCGTGCTCGAGTTGGAGACACGCCACGCCGGCGAGTCGGTCTTACTGGTCACTCATGCAGGCGTCATTGCCGGAGTCGTCGCCGAGTATGTGGGCGAGCCGATCGAGCGTTATATCCGGACACGATTTGGGCACGACTACTTGGGCCGCCTAAGGGTCGCCCGCGGTGCCTTCGTCTCGTACGAGAAGATCGTTGGGACGGTCGACAGTTGGCTCTAGTCCTCGGCCCGTGAACCGGGGGTGGGAGGTAGCGATGGGGCGCCGGACGCACTTCGGTTGTCGGCTGTTGGCCACCGCGGCGATCGCTCGCCGGGGCGGAGCGCGAGAGGACCCGGCCCGCCAGATGGAGGCGAACGCTGGGGTGCCTGCCTCAGAGCGGGCCGCGGAAGGGCGCTGGCACAGCGCGAGCCGCTTCGTGGCGGCATTTCCAGCTGTGCTGCTGGTGTGGCTGTGCGCGATCGCCGGATCGGCCTGTGCGCCGGGTGAACAGGCGACCGACGATACCGGGGCCGGCGGTACCCCGTCCTTCGCGGCGGAGAGTGCCGCCCAAAACGACACGACGGCTGGGTCGGGAGAAGCCGGACAGATTCAGCGGCCGGCTTCCAGTGAGAAGTCCGACTCGGCGGCCGAGCGAACGGGCATTGAGATGGCCGTCGAAGTTGGGTCAGGCATTGAGGGCCGAGTCACCGTGGGCCCGGTCTGCCCTGTCGCCGAGGAGGGCAAGTCCTGCCCGGATCGCCCATATCAGGCCGGGTTGACGATCCGTCGCGCCGATAGTGGCGATGTCGTGGCCACCATCATGAGCGACGCCGGTGGCCTGTTCCGAGTCGAACTGCCGCCAGGCTTGTACGTCGTAGATCCCGGCGTCCCGCGTCTCGTGACTGACCCACGGGCCGAACCTGTGGCCGTGGAGGTCATGGCGGATCGCTTTACGCAGGTCAAGGTGAAGTTCGATTCCGGGATCCGCTAGAACCGAGGCGGGCAGCGCGTGGAGGAGGAAGGGTGTGACCGCTCGCTCCGCCGCCCGATGAGCAACGGAGCTCGATATGGTTAGGTCGGGAAGTGTCCTGGCGGGTGGTGTGAGTTTGACACTCGTCCTGTGGACAGCCGCGCCGCTGCCGGCGCAGCTGTATCAAGGCCCGGCGCAGGGGACCGCACAGCCGGGCGTGCTAGCGAACACGGCGGACTTCCCATCGGCCCCGGCGATGCCGCGTCTCGTGGTCCCACCGCCTCCTCCGCATACGCTCGCTTTGCTACCTGACCCGGCTGGCCTGCGGCCGGCGGCGGCGCCGTCCGGTGCCAACGAGCAGGAGGATCCCCGCTGGATGCTCGGACTGCCAGCGGTTGTCGTGGCTCCGGGGCTGCTACGCAGCTTCGAGGGGATCCGGCAAACGCCGCCGATCCCTCCCGATCCCATCATCGCGGCGGGCCCAAATCACCTGCTGACGCTGGTCAACCGTGACTTCGCGATCTTCTCGAAGGATGGCGGCAATCTGCAGCAGATCAGCGCGGTAACCTGGTTCTCGAATATCGTGCCGGAGAACAACGCCTTCGACCCCAAGGTGGTGTTCGACCATTTCGCTGGGCGTTGGGTGATGGTGTGGCTCGCCGTCGACTCCGACACGCTGGCGCCCTCGTCTCACATACTCGTTGCGGTGTCGGACGATTCGAACCCCGAAGGCGACTGGTGCAATTTCGCCTTTCGCGGTGATGTCAACGGATCCACTCCTGTCGCCAATTGGTCGGACTACCAGGGTCTCGGGTTTGATGAGGCCGCGGTCTACATAGTGCCCAACCAGTTCGGCTTCACCGGCGGCTGGTCCGGAGTCAAGGTGCGCATCCTGCCCAAAGCTCAGCTGTACGACCCGACTTGCCCGGCGGTCACGTACACCGACTTCTGGGACCTGCGCGATCCCGACTTCCCCGACGTCAAAGTCGCGACGGTGCGCCCCGCTGTGACGTTCGGCTCGCCTGGAGTGGAGTACCTGATCAACGATTCGCCGTTCTCGACTGGAACGACCATGACGCTCTGGACGCTAGCCGATCCTCTCGGCCCGGCCCCGGCGTTGAGCGCGGTCAACGTTCCGGTCGCACAGCGGAGTTCGCCTCCCAACGCTGACCAACTGGGGGGATCATCGATCTTGGTATCGGTCGGGGGGGCGCGCGTGCGAAACGTTGTCTACCGGAATGGCTCGGTCTGGACCGCGCACAGCGTCGCCGACGCGTCCGGGTCCTACGCTCGAGCGCGCTACGTACGGATCGACGTGACGGGGCCGACGCTGCTCGAGGACGTTGCCTTCGGCCGCGACGGGTGTTGGCTCTACTACCCGGCTATTACGACCGATATCAATGACAACATGACGATGGTGTACAATCAGTCGTGCACGGACGAGTACATCGGGATCCGCTACACCGGTCGACGACAGAGCGACGTCGAGTTGCGGCCCAGCGCGGAACTCAAGGCAGGCGAG
>JASFMO010000020.1:0-17886 GCA_050117535.1 Gemmatimonadales bacterium
TCTCCGGGTGGCTCGTGCTCGAATACGTCGAGCGCGGCACCGGCAAGCTGCCCGGCTTCGAGCGCCGCAGCGAGCGCTGATTCGTCGACCACTCCGCCGCGCGCGGCGTTGATCAGATAAGCCGTCGGCTTCATCCGGGCCAGCTCACCGGCCCCGATGAGGCCGCGCGTCTCCTCGGTAAGCGGGGTGTGGACCGATACGATGTCCGCTCGCTCGAGGAGAGTGGCGAGCGAGGCTTCCTCGGCGCCTAGGTCACGGGCACGCTCTCGGGACAAGTAGGGGTCGCAGACTAGAACGCGCATCTCGAACCCAGCGGCACGGCGTGCAACCTCCGATCCTATGCGTCCGGCGCCCACGAGCCCCAGGGTCTTACCGTACAGCTCCGTCCCCTGAAACCGCCTCCGTTCCCACTCCCCGCGCCTGATCGACGCGTCCGCCCGAGCGATGTGACGAGCCAGGGCCAACATCAGGCCAAGGGTCAATTCGGCTGCCGAAATCACATTGCCGCCTGGGGCATTGAGCACCGCGACACCGCGCTGTTTCGCCGACCCCACATCGATGTTGTCGACGCCAACACCAGCACGCCCGACCACCTTGAGACGCTCGCCCGCCGCTAACACCTCCGCGGTCACTTTGGTGCGACTGCGAACGATGAGCGCATCGTAGCCACCGATGACCGATTGTAGCCCGGACGCGCTGATCGAAGGCTGCTCGTCGACTTCCAGCCCCGCGGTCTCCCGCAGAACTTGCACCCCTTCCGGGGCAATGGCGTCAGCCAGCAAAATGCGAAAAGTCCGGTTCGTCGCTTCCATCGCGATTGACCGCTAGCCGACGATCACCTGTCCAAGCTCCTCGAGAAGGGCTTCGAGCTCCTGGACGGTATGGTCGCCCATGTGACCAATGCGAATGGTTCGCTCCTTTAGTTTGGCGTATCCCGACGCGATGGTGAAGCCTCGGGCCTTCATGCTTCGAGCGACGTCCACCCCGCTGAGATCTTCTGGGAGCGTGATGCACGTTACGGACGGCGAACGGCGTCCTTCCGTGGCCAGCACTCCCAGCTCGATATCGTGCCGCTCACGCATCTCGGCTACCCACTGCCACGTTCGCTCGGCCATCGTCTCGTGTCTAGCCCAACGAGCTTCGAGCCCCTCCAACTCGATACGCGCCAACTGCGCGTCGAGCGCGTAGAGCAAGGAGACGGCCGGGGTGTTGGACGTCTGCCTTGCCGTGGCCGCTGACTCGAAAGCCTCGAAGCTGAAGTAAAGGCCACGCCCGGGCGTAGCCAAAGATCGGTCATAGGCCCGCTGAGAAGCGACACCGAACGCCAGGCCCGGCGGCACCGCGATCCCCTTTTGTGACCCGGCCAACGCGAAATCCAGGCCCCAGGCGTCGGTCTCCACTCGCGCGCTGGCGAGTGAGGTCACACAGTCCACGAGCACGAGGGCCTCGGGAGCGACGTCCTGAACCGTGCGAGCGATGGCCTCAACCGGGTTGAGCACGCCCGTAGAGGTCTCGGAATGAACCGTCGTCACCGCGTCGTACTCACGGCGCTCCAACGCGTCGCGCACGGCATCCGGCTCATTGGACTCGCCCAACTCGACGCTGACCCTGTCCGCGTCCCGCCCGCAGGCAACGGCGATTTGGTAGAATCGTTCGCTGAAGGCACCGCAAACCAGCGAGAGTACGCTCCGGGGGGCGCAGTTGCGGATCGCCGCCTCCATGAGGCCCGTTGCGGAGGACGTCGACACGTACACCGGTCGCTCCGTTCGGAATAGCCAGCGGAGGCGTGGCGCGACGCGATCCATCAACGCTTCCATTTCCCTACTGCGATGGCCAATCACCGGCCGCACCATCGCTTCGATGACCTCTGGCCTCACCTCGGTCGGGCCGGGGAGGAAGTACTTACCGAAATCAGACAAGTTGCTCGGGCTGGACTTTGTCGTTTGAAGTTCACACAGGGGTCGAGCAAACAATTACCCTTCCCCGCTCCACTGACCGTACCTAGATTATCGCCCGTTTCCACTGTAACGCAACGGCTACCCGGGTATTGTCAGCCTATGGCTAAGAAACAGAAGAAGCAGACGGGCGGCGAGTCGTCCAAGTGCCCCAGCTGTGGCACCGCCATCGAAGCCTCGGACCGCTTCTGTCGACAGTGCGGCGCACCACTCAAGGCCGACGGCAAAGCCAATGGAGGACTGCGCGGCTTGGTCGGCCTGCGCGGCTTCGGCATCGCGATCGTGGCCCTAGCCGTTATCTACGCGGTTATTCAGTACAGCGGCGGGTCCGGCTCGAGCGATACGCCGGCACAGAGGATCCCGATATCGGAACTCGGAGGAGGCCCGGCCGGCGCCCCGAACCCGCGCGCGATGGCGGACCAGCTCTTCAACGAAGCATTGGCGGCCTACGAGAGCGGCGACAGCGAGAGGGCGCGCGAATTCATACCGATGGCCCTCACGGCCTATGCCGAGCTTGCCGAGCTCGATCTCGACGCGCGATACCACATCGCTCTGCTCGATCTTGCCTCCGACCAGGCAGAGGCCGCCCTCGCACAAGCCGACACCATGCTGGCACTGATACCCGAGCACCTCCTCGGGTTGCTGGTTGCCGCCCGCGCCCATGAACAGCTCGGTCAACCGAGCCAGGCCGCCGACTATTACCAGCGGTTCCTCGATGCGCACACGCCGGACGTCGCAGCCTCCCGGCAGGAGTATTTGGACCACGGGCGCGTTCTCGGGCTACGTCGTCAAACCGCGATCGAGTATCTGCGCGCCCAGGGCCGAACGCCGTGAGGCGGCCATTGGCCAACCCGGTGGCACGTACGGTCCGACAGATAGTTATGCAGCAATCGCCGTGAAATGAGGTGAGACCGTGAAATCCCATACCGAGCACAAGACCTTCAAGACGAGAGAACGCCAGGAGATCATCCACATCACGCCTTGGGTGGAAGAAGAGCTGGCGAAGAGCGGCATCAAAGAAGGCCTCTGCCTGGTGAGCGCCATGCACATCACAGCGTCGGTGTTCGTCAACGACAACGAGTCAGGCCTGCACCAGGACATCCTGGACTGGCTGGAGGGCCACATCGCTCCCTGGCACGCGCACCCGGCACGCGGGGACGACTACCTGCACAATCGGACCGGGGAAGACAATGGCGCGGCCCATTTCCGCAACTTGACGATGGGTCACGAAGTCGTCATTCCAGTCACGGAGGGCACGCTCGACTTGGGCCCATGGCAGCGGGTTTTCTACGGCGAATGGGACGGTCGGCGGCCGAAGCGAGTTGTCCTGAAGATCATCGGCGAGTAGCGCCCCGGTACAGGGCCCACTGTTCGGTCGGCGCCCTTTCCCGAATTCCATACCCGTCCTACATTTACGGCGCCATGATTAGAGATCGTGTCAACGAGCGAACTATCGCACTCCGGGAATGGCTGTACCCTGAGAGTATCACTCCCGGTCACCGTGTTCGCTGCCAGCTACCCGGCTGCCACGCCGTGTTGGGACGGAGCGGTCACCACTTACGGTTCCGATCTTTGCGGCGTAGCGATTCCGCCCTCCCGCCGGAATGGGTCGGCTGGCACTGCAGCCGCTGCGGTCACCTGAACGTCTACTGCCCGATCGGCTAGCCCGGAATCAACCCGGGATCGAGTCCTCCAGCACAGCAGACACCTCAGGGGCGAGCAGCGAGCCTGCTCGCTCGTGAAACACGTCGATAGCTGAACGCTAACCAGAGGCGATTTCCATGCTCTCAAGGTCGCTCACGAGTCGGCTCGCACTCAGCAAGGCCTTGCTCCTGGCTGCCACGGCAGCCGGCGGACATCTGCAAGCGCAGGACAAGCGGCCGATACAAGCGAACGATCTCTACAGAATCCGCGCGGCCAGCGCCGTCGCCTTTTCCCCGGAGGGTGATCGAGTCGCGTACGTGGTGACCCAAATCGATTCCGCCGACAACGCCTACTATAGCCATCTCTGGGTTGCCGACGCCGAGCGAAGAGTGGCTCGCCAGCTGACGCGAGGTAAGGTCCGCGATGGGAACCCCGTCTGGTCACCCGACGGTTCGCGGATCGCGTTCGTGTCCAACCGCTCGGGACCTGAGCCTCAGATTTACGTTTTGCCTATCGACGGCGGTGAACCGTGGCAACTCACCGCCATGGAGGGCGGCGCCTGGAGGCCCGTCTGGTCGCCGGACGGCCAACAGCTGTTCTTCAACTCCAGCCTGACAATGCACGACTTGCCGGAGGTAGCCGAGGGGGTCGCCAGCGCGCGTACGCCGAACTTGGCCGCCGACACGGCCATGTGGGGCTCCCTGGCCGCGATCAGAAACTGGCTAGCGCGCAACGCGAGCGAAGCGGAACCTGCTGTGATCACGCGGTTGGATTTCCAAGGCGAGCGGGAGTTGATCCCTATCGAAAGGTGGTCACACCTCCACGTTGTCGACATCGAGGACGGCGAGCCCGTCCGCCTAACTCGAGGCGGCTTCGACTTCGGGGATCCTGCACCGTCACCGGATGGCCGAAGCATAGCCTTCGTCGCACGCATAACCGAGGACGTTCATCCGGACTACTCTCTGAAGCGCGACCTTCACATCATGGACCTCGAGAGCGGCGAGTGGCGAAAGCTGGACATCCCCCGATACTCAATCTCGGCGCTCGCATGGTCACCCGATGGCAGGACTATCGCCTTCGCCGCGCGTGATACGACAGATCGCCCGTTTGCCCATACCCAAATTGGACTGATCGAGCCGGACGCGGATCGAAGCAGCGTGACTTGGTTGACGAACTCTCTCGACCGTAGCACCCGCAGCTTCCGGTGGGCTCGCGACGGGCGCTCGATCTTCTTCACCGCCGGCGTGCACGGCACCGTGCCGATCTATCGCGTCAGGGTGGACGATGGCCAGATCCGACAAGTCGTTTCAGGCGAGCGCGGGGTTCTATCCTTCGATATTTCCGAGGACCGCCTTGCGTATGTCATCAGCGAGCCGGCCAACCCGTCCGAGGTCTACATCTCCGAGACCGGTGGCGGTGGTGAGCGCTCGCTGACGCGACTGAACGCGGATTGGCTCGCGACGGTGCATGTGCAACCGCACGAAGGGTTCTACTATCGTAGCTTCGACAATCGCCGCATTCAGGGGTGGGTGATCAAGCCCGTGGGAGCGCTGCCGGACGACCGTCACCCGATGGTCGTACAGATTCACGGCGGCCCACACGCGATGTGGGGACCCGGCGAGCCAACCATGTGGCACGAGTTTCAGTTCCTGGCGGCCAACGGCTTCCTCGTTCTCTACACGAACCCCCGCGGAAGCGATGGCTACGGCAGCGAATTCAAGTCCGTGATCGAACGGGGGTGGGGCGACGGTCCGATGCGCGATGTCCTGACTGCGGCGGACACCCTCGTGCAGCGCGGTGTCGTTGACGAAGAGCGGATGGTAGTGACTGGCGGCAGTTACGCGGGCTACCTAACCGCCTACCTGGTAGGGCACGACCATCGCTTCAAGGCGGCGGTCGCGCAGCGTGGCGTGTACGACCTGGCGACGTTCTTCGGCGAGGGCAATGCCTGGCGCCTGGTTCCTTGGGAGTTCAACGCGTACCCCTGGGAAGATCCTGATATCCTCAGAAGGGAATCGCCGATCACCTATGCGCACGAAATACGGACGCCCCTTCTGATCATGCACGCCGACCGCGACCTGCGCACGGGCGTGTCGCAGTCGGAGATGCTGTACCGCACGCTGAAGGTGCTACAGCGACCAGTGGAATACGTTCGCTACCCTCGCGAGGGGCACGACCTATCCCGCACGGGCGAGCCGCTGCTCCGTATCGACCGACTGCTCAGGATACTGGAGTTCTTCGACCGACACCTGAAGGACGAGCCATAGAGCGCGCAAGCCCGCGGACCCTCGTCGCTCGCCAGCCGCCCATCGTGACCCGAACCGGTGATCTCAAGGACAAGACACGCCGTGTTCCTCGAGGAACAGCCGGATCGCCTCGCGCGACCGTGGGCCGGAGACGAGCGCCGGCGTCAGCAGTACGGCATCGGCATCGCCCACCAAAAGCGCGTCAAGGCAGTCTTCGACGGATCGAGGCTCGCCAAAGGCAATCACAGGTCGAGCGACGGCACGAGCCACCTCGCTGAGCAACTCCAGGTCGTAAGGCTCGTCTGAACTGGCTCCCGGCAAGGCCTCGACAATCAGTTCGGCCGCACCCTGCGCCTCCGCTACTCGCGCCCAAGTGATCGCGTCCCATTCCGTCGCGACACCGGGCTTTCCCGTGTAGACGCGCCAGCTTTCGTTTTCCCTCCGTGCCCCTACCACAACGGCTAGCGATCCGGAGCCGAACCGGCGCGTACTCTCGGCTATGAGGTTCGGGTCCTCAAGAGCTCGGCGTTGAACCGCGATGCGACTCGCCCCGCTGTCGAGAAGATTCTCCACTTGTGCCGCAGTCGCCGACTCGGTCAGCAACGTGAACGGGCCCGGAAAGAAGCTCGCGACGGCGCCGGCCCAGTGCGACAGCACCGCCTCAGACAGCGAGCGTGCGTCCACGAACAGCTCGTTCCACCCAGCATTCGTTAGGGAAGTGACGACACGCCGCAGATCGTCCGACGGCTTTGCCGACTCCATCTCGAAGGACTCACCAGACGTTCCGGCGGGACTCAAGGAGAGGAAAGGTATGATGCGTTTTTCTATCAGGCTGTCCTAGTCCTCTTCAACCGAGTCGACGGCGAGCGGCACGTTCTTCCGCATGCGGTGACTGAACAGCGTAATCTCGGTGAAATCAGCGCGGCGCAACAAGGCCTCGCCCTCTTCCCAGCCCTGGTCGAAGCTTGCCGGGACATGACTATCCGTTCCGATGGTCACCGTGGCTACATGCGCCGCCTTCGCCAGCTTTAGAACTTCCAGTCCCGGATACGGTTCACCCGGCGCCTGCGCGACGCCCGACGTGTTCACCTCCAGACCGAGTCCCTTGGCCACCAACTGGTCCAAGATTCCTCGTAGCTGCGAAGCGAACGGCTGGACATCGAAGCCGCCGTAGTACTTGACACCGAACCGCTTCACTAGGTCCAAGTGTCCCAGCACGTCAAAGTTTCCCCAATCCACAGCCTCTTCGACGCTCTCGAAATATCGGCCGTACGCCTCCGATACGTCGCGATCCTTGAAGTAACTCGCCACCCCGTAGCCGCCGGATATCTGCTGACCACCCACGACATGCACAGAGCCGATGATGAGATCAAAGTCGACCGAGTCTACCAGGGCATCGAGCGCCTCGACCCACTCGGGCCGATACTCCAACTCGCACCCCAGCAGTATGCGTAGCTCGGGGTACTCCGGTTGTAACCGCTCGATCTCATGCTGTAGCAGCTCGAAACGCTGTCGAGCCTCAACGAGGTCGAGAGTCCAGTCCCCCACCTCGTCGTCGAGGGCCTCAGCATGGTTGGTGAAGCAGATCTCCTCGAAGCCGAGCGCGAGCGCCGTACGGCAGACATTCTCTGTGCTGCCTCGTCCGTCAGACGAGTACTGGTTATGCAGGTGATAGTTAACTCGCACGGTCTTGCCTCAATTGACGACTGCGATCGCTATGCCATCATGCATCGGCAGGACGATCGACGTGAAATGTGGATCGCTCGCTAATCGGCGATTGAACTCCTGAATCCCGAGCACACCCGGATCCTGCGTCCGGCCCTCTAGTACTTGCCCCTTCTTGAAGGCGTTGTCCGCGATCACCAGACCGCCGGCGCGCACGTTGGCGCGGCACCAATCAAGGTAAAGCGGATAGCCCTCTTTGTCCGCGTCTATGAATACAGCATCGAACGGCCCCTCTTCGACCAATCCAGGCAACAGCTCGGTCGCCGGGCCGACCCTGAAACTGACCCGATCGCCGAGCCCGGCTCGCTCGGCAAAGTGGCGGGCCAGATCGGCGCGCTCGGGATCCAATTCGACCGTGATCAGCAACCCGTCCTCCGGAAGCGCGCGAGCTATCCACATCGCGCTGTAGCCGCCGAGCGTCCCCAATTCGAGGACGCGGCGCGCACCGACAGCGCGCACCAGCACCTGCAGAAGCTTTCCCTCGATGGGATCAATGGATATGGATGGCAGGCCCGCCTGGGAAGAGGCCCGCTGGAGCTCCTCCAAGATGCGATCCTCCGCCGCAAACAGCTTCTCGACGTACCGCCGACATCGCTCTAGTTCTCGATCGTCCATTACACTAGATGGCAGACAAGACGCCGGGTTATTGGCCGGCGCCAACCGCCGAGCCTGGACCATCCGCTGTCCGGCGAGCGGCCCGCACCCAGACCCTGACCTTTGCCGGCGTTGCCGCTCGCGGGCGCTTGGACATCGCGCGCAGGCGCTCGCTCAACTCGATCGCATTGGAAGCCGCCAGGTCCGCGATGGACTTCACATTCGCGTGCCATAACAGGCGAGCGTTGGCCGTACCGATCCCGCGCAGCGTGGCCAGCCGAGCGGCCGCTACCCACTCTTCCGCCGCGGCAACAGGGGATCCCGTCCGCTCGGAGATGGTGGCCGGTTGCGCCCGGGCCAACGCGAAAATGTCGGCGAATCCGTTCTCAGCCAAACTGGCTCGCGCCTCATCGTCCAGCACCCACAGCTCCGCAACGCGTGGCCGAACCGAGTCGGTGTTCCAACGATCCATGCTGACCAGAGCGACCAGCGAGAATACGGCGGCCGCCAGCGCCGTCACGAGCGCGCGAGCCGGTTTGATCCGCAGCCCGCTCGCCGCCGAATCCGGCCGGTCAGGGATGGCGACGCGCAGCAAGATCAGAGCCTGATACACGACGAAGCAGTCTAGCGCGAAGACGGGAAAGCCCAAGAAGCCCAGCAGGGGCATCTCGAACAGCTTGAAGTTCTCAAAACCGGGAACGGTATAGATCCACTTGCTTCGCGACTCGATGTTGTACAGCTCCCAAAGGAATCCAACGGCCAATCCTGCGGCGAGAAAGCGGAGTAGCCGTCCGGGGCGGCCGTGCGAGAGATCGGCCAGTAAGCTGCGAGAGCGATCGACGTGGTAGTTCAACGGCTCGACCAGCAGCGTGAGCGCCCCCCAGATCATTGGGAAGAAGGCGCGCGGCCAGACCAGACTCAGGGCGGCGAACGCGACACCGGCCGCGAAGACACCGACCAGCAGGCGCGGGCCGACCCCGAACGTCGGCCAGCGAACTCCGGCAAAAGTGTTGCGAGCGGCCAGGATACGCTCGGCTAAGAAGATCGCCGGGAATACGGTCATGAACGAAATCGTCGTACCCAGCCAACGCGCCGTTCGGTCCGGCGGCAGGAAGACATAGTACCAGTTCGCGACGCGGACGTTCACTACCTCGAAGAAGAACCACAGAACGGCCGACCAACCGAGCAGCGAGACAGCGAATCCGGGTCTGCTAATCAAGTAATAGCGGCCAGTCAGCTTCGCCTGCACCGCGTCGAGGACCAGGATCGTTGGGTACCAAGCAGAGATGTAATACCAGTTGACGAACGGCTCTATCTCCTCGAGCATCAAGACGGTCGCCGCGACGAAATAGAGGATCGCGGGGGCCGCGATGAGCCAAGGGCGCGGTCGCAGGCCGCTCCGGGCCCGATCCTGATTCCGCACGTCGAGGCTAGTCTCGTGGGCTGCTGTCATCGCACCGGCGCCGGGCCATTCACACGCTCGTACAGCCCCGCGAGCTCAGGGTCCGCATACGTTACACGTCCACCAACGATCGTAGCGAGGATTCGCGCATCTCTAATCGCGGAGGGCTCGATCTCGACCAGATCGCGATCAACGATCGTGAAGTCGGCCAGCTTTCCGGCCCGCATGCTTCCTTTCTCTTCCTCTTCGCCGGCGGCATACGCATTATTGATTGTGAACGCTCGAATAGCGGTCTCGACATCGATGCGCTCATCCGCGAACCAACCCTCTTCCGGCTGACCGTCCAGGGTCTGGCGGGTGACCGCAGCGTAGATGCCCAGCAAGGGCTTGGCTGGATACCACGCGGCGTTAGTGCCAGGCCAGTCGGAACCAAAGGATAACAGCGCGCCCCCTTCCATCAACGACTTGAAGGCGTAGGCTCCCTCGCAACGCCCGTAGCCGATCCGCTCCTCCATCCAGCGCATGTCGTCGATGGCGTGGTAGGGCTGGACTTCGGCGATGATGCCCAACTCACCGAAGCGCTCGAAATCGTCTTCCTCGACAACTTGTGCGTGGATCATCCGAAAACGTCGTTCGCCCGGCCCGTTACGCTCGATCGCCTGTTCGAACCAGTCGAGCAGCGTATCCACCGCGAGGTCGCCGATGGCATGGACCTGGGGTACCAAACCCACCGAGTCCGCGGCGCGAATGAGCTCAGCCAGCCCCGGTGGCTCGAGCACCATGGTGCGCCAGATGCCGTAGTTGTCGGGCTGGTGATCGTAGGGCTCTCGAAACCGAGCGCCCGAGTTGCCCATGATCCCGTCGACGAACCCTTTCAGACCGCCGATCTTCAGGTACGCGTCACCGTATCCGGAGCGAATGCCCACGGCGGCCAGGTGTGACCAGTTGTCGAGGGTCGGCCGGGCGTAGACACGCACAGTCAGTTCGTCTCGATCGCGCAGATATTGAAAGACCCGCATCTGCTCCGATCGTGTGATATCGTGGATTCCTGTGACGCCATTCTCGGCGAGTCGCTGCAACGCCACGCGCGCCTCGATCAGTCGCTGCTGGAACGATTTGGGCGGTATGATCCGCCTGACCAGTTCGACCGCCGTGCCGGTCAAGATGCCTGTGGGCTCTCCTGTGCCCGGATCCCGCTCGATCGTCCCACCACGGGGGTCAGGGGTGTCAGGCGTGATCCCAGCCCGTTGCAGCGCCACGCCATTCGCCAGGTGCTCGCTCCGGTCCCAACGGCTGAGCAGTACCGGGGTCGTGGAGGTTAGGGGGTCGATCATACTCCTGTGCGGTTTGAAGCGCTCCCCGCCTGCCGCCGTATCCTGACCGGTGGACCCCATCGCCCACGCCTCATACGCACCCCAATCACCGCCGACGATCCACGACCCGTCGGGAAGCCTATCGCGAGCGCCCTCCACCCGACTCGCCAGCTCACCGGCATCGGACACATCCAGAAGGTTGATTCCGAGCAGGAGTTGAGCCGCGTAGTCGAAATGCGTGTGGCTATCGATGAAACCCGGAACGACAAACGCACCGCCCAGGTCAACTACGGCGGTGGCGGCACCGCGGTGCCGCACGACTTCGCCTCGGCTTCCCACCGCCAATATGCGGCCCGCTCGGATGGCGACGCCCTCCGCCAGCGGACGGTCCCCCTCTACGGTGTAGAACTTACCGCCGACCAGAATCATGTCGGCTGTGATCTCCGGCGCTCCGCTGCGGCACGTCGTCTGGATGCCGACCAGCACGGCAGCGAGTGCGACGGCCATGAGCAGCATGGAGTTGCGCATCGGCAGTCCCCTCGGCGAAAGCTTGTAGACCTGAGCGTCGGCAGGTAATGTAGGCACAAATTCGACTCGTGACAGGGCAGGTACAGGTGAAAAGACGACAAATGATCAAGTCGGTGACCGCAGCCGGCGCGGCCATGATGTTGCCCCCGGCCGGGGGCGAGGCAGTGGCCGCTCCCATCCTCGCTTCGGATCCCATCGACCAGGGGATCGATCCACTGCCGCGATCCACCTACACGGAACGGCGAGAGCGGGCGCAGGGGCTAATGGCAGAACAGGGGCTCGCCGCGATCTTCGCGGAACCGGCCACCAATTTCGACTATCTCACCGGGGCCAGCTTCGGCCGCAGCGAGCGTCTTTTGGCGCTGATCATCCCCCGTCAAGGCGAGGTGGTGGTCGTGGCACCGAGCTTCGAGGTCGAGCGCGTCGAGCGGGCCATGGGGAGCGAGGTCCGCCTATTGGGATGGGAGGAGCATCAGAGTCCTCACCGAGAGGTGGCCACCGCCCTAGCCTCCATCGGGCCCGGGCGTCTGGGGATCGAGCCCAGCACTCGCTACGGTATGGTATCACGCCTACAGGAGGCTATGCCGGACCGAGAGTTCGTTGATGCCACCGACCTCTTCACGCGCCTGCGGATCACCAAGTCGGAACAGGAGCTCGCCCTCATCCGCCGTGCCATTTCCATCACCCAAGGGGCGATCGCGGCGACGTTCGCCAGCCTGCAGAGCGGTATGACCGAACGCGACGTGGCCCGCTTTCTGAGTGAGCGGTTGGCCGCCGATGGCGCACGCGGCGGTGGCCTGGTGCAGTTCGGCGCCAGCAGCGCTCTGCCGCACGGAGGGCCCGGCGCCTCCCCGCTCGAACGTGGTACGCCGGTCCTTATCGACGCAGGCTGCCGTGTGCACGGGTACACATCCGACATCACCCGAATGCACTTTTTCGGCGGCGCCCCTCCTCCAGACTACAGCGAGGTTTTCAAGACCGTTCTGGCGGCTCAATCCGCGGCCTACGAGGCCGGTCGTCCGGGACTCGAGTGCCAGGAGCTGGACCGCATCGCCCGCCGGGTTATCGAGGACGCCGGCTATGGCCCGTACTTCACCCACCGATTAGGACATGGCATGGGCATGGACGGTCACGAGCCGCCGTATCTGGTTGAGGGAAACCGCCGGCGACTGGAGCCTGGCATGGTGTTCACCATCGAGCCCGGGATCTACCTCCCCGGTGAGTGGGGCGTTCGAATCGAGGATGACTTCGTCGTCGGCGAAGACAGACTGGAGCCCTTGAGCCAGCGCGTCTCCTTGTAGGGCGGCTGTCGGAGATTCTTGACGGGCCGCGGCCAGCGCGAGATATTCGCCGCGGCCCCGAGCAAACACTACAACCTGGATACACGCGATGAAGTTTGAGCTAGCCACACATCTCTCGCCCGAGGAAGTCATTCAGCGAGCCGAGGAATACTACCGCACACACACGGGCTTAGAAGTCCAGACCAAGGGCGACAACCAGCTGGAATACTCGGGCGCTATCGGCGTTGCCAAGATCGCGGCGTACCGGGAGCACGGACACACAACGGTGCACCTGGAAACGGACCGTGGGGTCGGCTTCGATGTCACCGATCAGAGCCTCCGCTTCCTGTACTCGATCCCGCACGTGTGAGCGGCACCGGTGAGGATGAGCAACGCTCCGAGGAGCACCGGGACGAGACTGAGTGACGCGACTTTGTCCATCGCCGACTCACCGTCTTCACTGCTTCACAGATACCGAGGTATTTCGAGATGACTGAAGGAAAACTGCGAGTCCGCGTCGCGATGCCTGATCTCTGGCGGGAGCAGAGAATGGAATTTGCGCCAGACACACCGGTGAGTCAGGTCAAGCACCAAGCCCTGCCAGCCCTACTGCAGGAGAGTGACGTCGATACTTCTGACTACTACGTCGAATATTTCGAGAAAGAGGTGCTCGACGAGACGCGCACCCTGGCCGACCTCGGAGTCCCGCCGAACGGCGTCATCTTGCTGCGCCCTTACGACATGGATCACCCAGCCCCGTTCAACGGTTAGGCATCGACGCCGGGAGAGGGGGGATCAGCTTCGCCGGCGGCCTTGCACCCACGAAGCGATGGGATAAGGTAACGTCTTCATCACCCAACCCATCACCCGCCACCGCTTCGTGACATAGACGTGCCGTTTTCGCTTGCGGATCGCCGCGTAGATCTGTCGCGCGGCTCTGTCCGGACTGGAGATCCAGAACATGTCAGTTCGCCCATCCGTCATCGGCGTCGTGACGAAACCCGGTTTCACATCGGTGACCCGGATGTCGGCACCCAATCGATCGGCCTGAAATTGCAACGCCTCCAGGTAGGTTGAATCGAATGCCTTCGAGCTGCTGTAGGCGGTCGTGATACCCCGTAGCGCGGATACGGACGAGATACCGACGATGTGCCCCGAACCGCGCCCCGAGAAGTACTCCATGGCTGTTCGAGCCATCACGGCGAAGCCCACGACGTTGACGGCCAGGATCTCGAACTCTTCCTCCCAGCTGGGCTCGGACGAACCCACACCCGAGTTGATGACGATCAGATCCACACCGCCCATCTCGTCAATCAACCCCCGAAGAGCTTGCCGGGCCTCCTCCGCCCGCGTCAGATCCAGCCGCTTCACGTATGACCGCGTAGGCAGTTGCCGCCGCAGCTCCTCCATCCGCGCGGTGTCTCTTCCCGCCAGGCCAACTTCGTACCCGTTCTCCGCCAGTATCGTCGACAGCGCGCGTCCGATGCCCGTGCTGCTTCCGATCACGATCGCCTTGCTCATCGGTTCATTCATAGGACGCAACACGTCCAAGCGTCAAGCGGGAAGACCCGCTTCGGAAATCACACCCGTGTGCTAGATTGGTGTGCATGACTGGATTCGAAGACTTGAAAATACCGGGTGAGCTGCTCACGCGCTTGCGCGTGCTCGGCTACGTTCAGCCGTCTTCTCTGCAGCTCGAAGCCGTGCCCGCCATCGCCCGCGGCACGACGGTGGTGGGGATCGCCTCGGCCGGAAGCGGCAAAACGCTAGGCTACGGGCTGGGACTCGGCGCTCGGCTGGACGCCGGCGCCGCCGGACCGCAGGCTCTGGTGCTCAGGCCGACCGACGATCGAGCCGCGGCCACGGGGGATGCGCTCTTCCAGCTGCTGCAGCCCCAGGGTCTAAAGGTCGCGGTCATTCGACCCCATGCGAGGGCCGACGCCCACGTCGTCGTCGCCAGCCCCAGTGCCGTGATCACAGCCATCGAGCACTCGGCGATCAAACTGGAAGGCTTGCGGATCATCGTCGTAGACGGCGTATCCGCCATGAACGAACTGGGCGCACAGGACGAACTGGAGACACTGACATCGCACATTCCGAAAGAGGCGCAGCGCGTCGTTCTGACCTCCGCACTCACCCCACCGGTCGAGGACTACATCGACCGCCATGCTCGTCGCGCGCGCCGGCTGGCGTACCTGCCGGCCGAGGCGCCGCAGCTGAGCGACGTCACGCTGGAATACTACGCAGCCCCGAAGGACCTCTGGCTGTCCGCGCTGACCCGGTCGGTCGAAGCCCAAACCGCCAAGGGCACCGACCACGCGACCATACGCTGCCGCCTCGAGCAGGAAGCCGATACAGTCGCGGCCCAACTCGCGGTCCGCGGCTTCGATACCAGTTCGGATTCGCTACGTCTGAGCGTCCTAGCCACCGACCCCGCTGACGTCGAACCGGACTCCCTTCACATCTGGTGGGGTGCACCGCTCGACCTTCAAGGCTTTCAGGCGTACATGCCAGACTCCCGGCGAGCGATCGCCTTCGTCGAGCCGCGGGAATTGCCTCACCTGCAACGGTTGGCCAGCCTCATGTCCGTCCGAATGACCGCCCTCAAGGCGGCGCCGCCGACCGAGGCGCACCGCTCGGCCCAGCAGACGAGAGACCAGCTCCACGACGCAATCGCGGAACGCGACCTCGAGCCGTATATCCTGCTCATCCAACCGTTGCTCGACGAGTACGCACCGATTCAGGTCGCCGCCGCCGCCACCGCGCTATTGCGTGAGAGATCTCCGGCCGCCTCGGCTAAATCGCTCCCCGCCTGGACGCGCCTCTACTTCGGCGTCGGCCGGCGCGATGGTGTAAGACCTGCCGATTTCGTCGGTGCCATCACCGGCGAGTCGCCCGTCACAGGGGATCGCATCGGGCGCATCGAGATAAGAGACACGTATTCGTCAGTGGAAGTCGCCGCGTCCGTGGCCGATCAGGTCATCAAGAGCCTGGGAACGGCGACGATCCGGGGGAGACCCGCAAACGTGCGGGTATTCAGGGAGTAACTGCGCGAGACCAGGGCCCGGGGGCGGGCGACCCGGTTGCGGGCCCCCTCCCCCCTCCCCTTCGTCGAACCGGTCCTTACTTCAGACCGTCTTTCAGCCCCTTCCCGGGACGAAACGCCGGCGACATGGACGCCGGGATCTCGATTGTCTCCCCCGTGCGCGGATTGCGGCCCGTGCGCGCTCCGCGATGCCGAGTCTCGAACGTTCCGAAACCGGTAATCTGGACTTTCGCGCCCGTCTTCAGCGTGTCGGCGATGATTCCCTTCTCCACGTCGAACAGGGCATCAACCGCACGACCCGCGTCGGCTTTGCTCAGGCTCGTGGCCGAAGCAAGTTTGTCGATGAGCTCAGTTTTGTTCACCACAAGCTCCTTTCAGGAAGTTGTGCGAGATTGGGATACAGGGCGAAGCCGGATCTACTGTAAGACCGAAACCCGCGAATCGTCAAGGGAAAAGCTAGGTATCACGCCAACTTTCGGCGATCTGGCCGTCTCGCCGAGTCGTGTCTACGCCCACACCAACTCGGGTATCCAACTTGTAATTCCTTCACCCGCAGCAGCTTACGCTCAGTGCCCGGCTGCAAGTCACGCAGACATGTAACCTAGACAACATCCTTCGGCCGCCGCTCACCCGCACCTGGAACTCGGCCCGCTTCCGGCGAAATCGCGCCAGACGTTGGTTACGGTACCTGAAAGATGCCGCTCGCGTCTGGCCCCCCAGCGGTCTGGCCCCCGGGGCCAGACAACAGGACGCTCGTGAGCGTCAGACCGTAGGTTCCCGCGGGGACGCCGGGCTGAACGGCGACCGAGAGAGTCAGGATCGGTCCCTGACCCGGCGGAATGACATCGCCATCCACATCGAAAAGCAGAACCCGGACACGGCCCGGAGCCACCTCATTGAAGTCGGTGGCGCCGAAGGATGCCGATCGGTCTGTGACGGCGACCGCTTCAACGGTCGAGATAATGGCCGTGCTGTAGACAAGGTCGAACTGAACCCCGGCAACGGTGTCGCCGTTGACGAGAGCGACGGGAAGCGCGTTGCCCGAGGATCCTGCGGCTCCCGACGCGTCGACGGCGATCAGCCTATCGGGGTCGGCTGTGACCTCGAAGGTCCGTAGGCCGGGAGGAGAAACGTTGCCAGCGAAATCCGTGACGTGGGCGCGAAGCTGGTGGCTGCCCGGCGCGAAGGCCAAGCTGTCGGGAACCGCGAGGGTGGCCTCCTTGGCGCCGACCGCATCGAACAATGGCGCCAGGTTCGTCCCGGGTGCGTAAGCGGTCGAGATAGTGCCGTCGCGCTGAAACATCCCCCCGACGGTGCCATCGCTCTCGATTCGCAGACTGGTTGGATCGACCTCGCTGACGAAGATGCCCCCGCTACCCTGGTCGGCATAGCCTGTCACGATCGCGAATCCCGACTGCCCCGGAGTGATCTCTCCCGACCCGGGCGACGCGAAGCTCACCACGGGCACGCGCCCGTCGTGCGCCACCTCGAGCGTGTCGCCAATCTGGTTACCCGCCGAGTCGGTCGCCGAAACAGCGATCGTGTTGACCGCATCGGGCCAAAGGCGGACGGTCAAGGCAAATCCGCCGGTGCCATCCGCCAGCTGGTTGAGTGTGTCGCGGGGACCGATGACCGTCACGCTGGCTCCGGGCTCGGTGATGCCGGACACCGTCGGCACGAGGTCGTTCGTCGGACTGATGACAGAATCGACGGCGAGATCGATGGTCGTATCGCCGGGTCCGGACGAGTCCGAACACCCGACGACCAGGCCCGCGCCCAGCCAGGCCACCAACGACCCGATGACCAGCCGTGAATTCGCCGTCATACAATCTTCCTTTCCTTGTCCAGCCACCGGGAGATGGCCCGGCGCCTACAGCCTCGCGCTTAGCGACAGCTGGGTTTCGTCACCCAGTTGGTTGACACCGATCTCACGGGCCAGATCAAACTGGAACCCGCCCAATCGCAGCCCGAGGCCGACCGTCGACCCGCTATTCGTCTCGACCAGCGACTCGGCGATCCACCCACCCCGAACGAAGAGCACCTCTCGCACGCTCAACTCCAAGCCGACGAACTGACTACCGGTCGTCAGATTGCGCAGTGCATGCTCGAGGTCTACGGCGGCCCGCAATCGTATGTCTCCTTCGGGTCGCAGA